>DASTTD010000139.1:0-2074 GCA_035760325.1 Gemmatimonadaceae bacterium | reverse complement strand
GGCACCATCGGATGCCGGATCGAGCGCAGCGGCGCGATTTCCACGTCGCGGAGAAAGGGCACCTTGAGGGTCCGCGTAGGCGACGGCACGCGGGCGAGGACCAAGGCCGCGGGGGCCGCCGGAATATCCGCATCCCTGACGACCACTGCGCCGTCGACCTGGTCTATCAGCGATCCCAGCCCGGGTGAGTCGCTCCGCGCGACGAGTAGCAACAACGCGCCGGATCCGGCAAATCCCGCGGCCAGCCGCGGCCAGCGCTCGCTGCTGAAAATCTCTTCGCTCACGACCTGCTCGGTCCCCGCCGGAACCACGAACAGATTCTCCGCGCCTTCCACGGGGCGAGCGACCTTGTTGATCGACGCTCCATAGAGAATGGTGTCGGAGATTCCGTGGACGTCGTCGTCAGCAAGAAGCGCTGACAGGGGACCGAGGTCTCCGACGAGGTCGGCGACGACCACTCGCCGCCGCGCGGCTTCAGCCCGCGCCAGCCCCAGGGTAACGTGGGCGGCCGCGACAGGGTCACCGGAGGTAACGACAACCGCGGAGTAGCTGCCGAGGAGGGGCGCTATCTGGCGACCCGCATCCTCCCAGGCTACCGGGCGTCCGCCGGAGACCTTTCCATTCAAGGGGCTCCCTCGTAAACCCAATAATCACGCCGGGACGCCCTGCCCACTTTTTCGGCTTCCTCGCGGGTGGGATAGGGACCCATGATGACGCGGTAAATCGGCGAGCCGGCGGTATTGGTGGCGACGACGTGTGCCGGCACGCCATCGACGCTGATCCTGGTCGATAGCTCGCGCGCCTTCTCCTCACTGAGCAGCGCGGCAAAGGACACCGAGTACCTCTCGGCGGACTGGCGCGGCGCCGAAGGACTGACATCAGGGCCAACCGGCCTGGGGCGGGCGGTCGTATCGCTGCCCGGCGGCGCGGCAGCGCGCGAGAGTGAGTCCTCGAAGGTGCTGTCGTTTGCGAAGGTCACCGGATCGTCGATGCCGCGCGCGCGCGGGCGGAATCCATCCCAGGCGAAGAAGTACCAGAAATCCTTCGCTCCGTTGGCGACGGTCTTCTTTTTTTCGAGCGTCAGCGGATCGACGAAGGTCACATCCTTCGGTCCGAGCAGCGCAATGTTGCCATCGGGCGTGAGCGCGGGGAGGTCCGTCTCCCATTCCGTCGCGACCGCACCGATGAGCGTGTTGGTTCCGGTCGCGATCACCCATACCGAATCCGACGCCGGGAACCGTGCGATGAGATACCGGCCGAGCGCATCCATCCTGAGCTCACTTGGGGCGGTTGGAATGGGAATGCGTGCGGTGATCTGCTCCGAGTAGCGATCGACCACCGCGATCTCCCGCTCCGAGGTCGCGACGTAGAGTCTGTCCCCGCTCGGAGTGGGGGCGAGCGCGGTCACCGTGCTCGCGAATTTCACGGCACCCACCGGAGAAAGGTCCCGGGCCTTTACTCCCACCAGGCCGCTGTCGACGGTGAAGTAGACCCGGTCTCCCACCTGGGTGCTTACTCCGCGGCCGCTCAGTGGAAGGACGGTGCTGTCGTCAACGGCTTCAGTCGGCGGACGGAGCTTCCAGAGAATCGTCTGGGCGCCCTTGTCGGCGGCGACGATCAGGTCGCCGTTGGGCTGGGCGAAAACTCCGCGGGCGGGCACCGGTGGCTCGAAGTTCCAGTCCACGGCCACGGGGTTGAGACGGGTAACACTGCCCTTGGCGGTTACGCCGAAAATGTCGGTGCCGTTCGCGGACGAGAGAGATGTGAGCTTTGCCCGCGATGCCGTCCTGACATCGGTCTCCCTGAGGTCGATGCGGCCGGGAAGCCCCTTCGCGTCGACGAACGCGATGGTTCCAAGCTGGTGGTCGAAGGCGAGGATGCGCGCGAGGCCCGGAACCTCGTCGACGACCCAGACCGTGGAATCGAGGTTCGGGAAAACGTTTACGCGTCCCGTTCCCCCCGCGCGCGGCACGCGCAGGAGGAGATGATCGGTACCGCGACTTTCTCTTGCCGCCGGAGTGATGCTTTCCGGCGCTTCGTTTTTATCCGAGCATGCGCCGCACAGCAGCGCCAG
>DASTTD010000138.1:0-13876 GCA_035760325.1 Gemmatimonadaceae bacterium | reverse complement strand
GGAGAGCGCGCGCCACGTGGACCCTTGGCAGCTATCCCGGCCGGCAGACTCTTCTCGCCTCGGTGGAGAATGTCGACAGCGCTCTGAGCATCGTAGCTGAGGCGGAGCCGGTCGCGGAAAATACAAGGATTTCTCCCATCGCCGGATCGCTCAGCGGCAGGGCGGGGGAAGCCGTCCCGGAGACCGTGGGGATTAGAGTGACGGATAGCGCCGGGCGCGTTCTTCCGGACGTACCCATCCGCTGGACGGCATTGGATGGGGGCTCCATCGAGCCCCTCGTACCGCGAACCGATTCCCTCGGTCTGGCGCAGGTAAGATGGGTTCTGAGCAAAAAAACCGGCGCTCAGCGGCTGAGGGTGCAGGTAGGGAACGGGCCGGCGAGCCGCGCCCTGGTCCCGGTTACCCTGACTGCCAAGGCACTCGCAGGACCGCCGGCGGGGGTGCTGGTCGAGTCCGGGGCGGATCAGCGCGCCACAGCCGGAGCAGAGCTTGCCAAGCCGGTCGTAGTGAGGGTAGTCGATGCGAATGGGAGCAGCGTTGCCGACGCCGAGCTCGAGCTCTCCGCCTCGGCAGGGATACTGTCGGACACCCTGATTCGGACAGATTCTCTCGGCAGGGCGCGCATCAGCTGGACAATGGGCCGTTCCGCGGGGCCCCACACCCTTGGCGTCCACGTCGAAGGCGTCAAGAAGGTTGTCAAGATCGTCGTCACCGCGAAGGCTGCAGCGCCGGCCAACCTCTCCTTCGACGACGCGATTCGTCAGAGCAAGGCGCCCCGCTCCGCTGCGCGGACCAAGCGTCTGTTCGCGGTCGTGACCGACCTTTACGGGAACCCGGTTCCCGATGCCAAGGTGAGCTTCAAGGCGACCTCGGGGACGGTCAATCCGAGGCGGGCAATGAGCGACGCCCGCGGCCGGGCGGAGCTTACCTGGAAGATGGGAGCGAAGCCCGGCGAGCAGGTGTTGTCAGGTACTGTTGCGGCGACTGATGTGAAGGGAGATTATACCGCAGAGGTTCCGTCCGTTCCGCCGGTGAGAAAGACGGTCGCACTGAAACCGAAAACGGGGTCTTAAACGTCCGTTTCGGCAAGGGTCCGGAAGCGCCCAACAAGCTCTTCGGTCGCCCTCAGTTTTAACTTCAGTAGTAGCCGCCTAAACCCGATTCCCTTCGGCGCTTAGCCAACCAGAGATTAAGTAACATCTCAACTTCTTGGAAGCTCAGCCGTTGCGCTTTTCCCGCCCACCCGTCAAATAACGAATACGCGCCCCGAGCAGGCTAAATTTCGGGCGCCTCCGATAAACCGGCAAAACCGTCGAAAGGCGGCGACGCAAAGCTACGAGACTAAAGCGGGTGAGCACCCCCGCCAAGCCAGTCGAGCCACCGAAGAGGAGCCGCATGCACAGTACTCGCACCCTGGTAAGCTCAGCTGTAATTATAATCGCAATCACCACCTCCGCAGCGACCCCAGCGGTCGCTTCCGCGCAGAAGTCTTTCGCGCGCGGGTCCGTGGTGCCGGGTGCAGCGCGTGTCAAATCGGATTCGGTTCTCAACATCTCCAATTCGCCTGCTTCAACGCCCGGTTCCGATGAGCCGAAGCCCGCGGGCCGCCGCGGGCCGGTCCCGACCGGACCGCACGGAGCCGGCCTGAGCGGGAAGGTGTACGCACGGTTTCTTCTGCCGCAGGACTGGCTCCTGCTGGCGTCGCTGCCGGGAGACGAGTATCAGGGAGCCTCGAGAAGCCCGGCGACGATGGGCTTTCAGACCGTCTTCACCATGCGGTCCTTCGGCCAGAAGGTGCGCGCGTCCCTCAACGGCTACAAGCTGGGCTACTGGCCCGCTGAGAGGGGCCGGGTCCGGTCGGAGGCCTACCGAAATCCCGACGGTTTCGTCGAGGTCACCCGCGAGAACGAGGACACACGCGTCTCCGAGCACTTCCGGCTCCGGGACTTCGTGTCGCACGGGCAGGCGAACGTCTGGCCGAAGTACGTGGTGATCCGGGAGCCACTCCTCGACAAGCTCGAGCTCGTCATTCAGGAGCTGAACTCCCGAGGCATCAACGCCGAGGGGATGCGGATCCGGTCCGGTTTCAGGACGCCCGCGCACAACAGCGCGGTCCGCGGAGAGGGCAGCGCCCGGGACAGCAGACACCAGTTCGGCGACGCGGTCGATGTGTTTATCGACCAGGAAGGAACCGGCAGAATGTCGGACCTGAATGGCGACGGGCGAGTGAACTTCGCGGACGTGAAGCTCATCCTGGACGCGGTCGAGCGCGTCGAGGCCAAGTATCCGGAGCTGGTGGGCGGGACCGGGCTATACGCGGGCCGCAGCGGGTCGTTTGCCCACATCGACGTGCGCGGTACTCGCGCGCGGTGGGTCCGCGGTGTTCGCAGACCACGGAGCGGCCGCTACGCCTCGAGCAGAAAGAGTACTGCGAAAGGCGGCAAGGCCGTTGCCTCCAGAACCGCCGTCAGCTCCCGCAACAGAGCAGTGAAAGCGAAGCCAGCGAAGCGTGCCACGCTCAAGACGGCGTCGGCCGCACCTCTCAGCCGCCGCACCACCGCGATGCCGAGATAAGCGCCCCCCCCTTTGGAAGGGAAAAAAGGGCGTCAGGCTATCAGGCCTGACGCCCTTTCACTTTAATGCTGCCAATCCCTACCTGCCCAGCCAGTACGTTGCCTTGATCTGGAACACGTTGGTGGGGCGATCCCGGAAGAGTGCGGAGCGGTCGCGGCTGAAGTTGAAATCCCCGTAGTTATCGAAGCCCTGGCGCTGCTGAGTCCAGACGAAAAAGAGTGTCGAGCCCGGCCGGTACTCCCAGCGGAGTACTCCCGTGCCTCGCAGCGATCTGGAGTTGAAGTCCGGGTTATCAAAAGTGAAAGCGCTCGCCGGTCCGGCAGCGCCGTCCGGGTCGATCGTGTAGCCTGTGACATCCCCGGTAGCCGCGTCGGTGTTGGTGACCACCGTGCTCCCGTTGTCCCGACCGAAAAGGGACATGTTTCGCGACTTCACCTCGGCGAATTCCTTGAAGTTGGTGTACCTCCCGCTTGCCAGGAACGGCTGGGCAAAGAGCTCCAGGGTCAGGTTTGGGGTGAACGTCGTGTTGACCCGGGTATTCACCGAAAAGGTCTTCTGCTCGAGCCTACCGAACACGTACCGGGTGCCGCCGAAGGGAGCCGAGACGGCAGGGTCGGTGACGGCCGTGACGTACTGCTGGGCGGTAAAGTTGTGGTCGTAGTCTGGTGAGAGACTGATGAGCACCTGGGTCGAAGGCTTGAAGGTGACGTTCGGGTAGTATGCCCTGCGTCCTCCCTCGCTGTTATCGACCGGGCTGATGAACTGCGCGGTCAGGTTGGCGACGATCTTCTTCCGCGAATCGGTTCCGAGGTTTATCGACCACATGTTGTAGCCATAACGCATCACCGTCGGGCCTCCGCGGGTAAGGCGCTCGTCGTACGTCGTAGGATGCCGGATGGTGAAGACGCTGAAATTCATGTAGTTCTTCAGCGTCGTCGCCCAGAAGGCGTGGTAGTCGTAGTCGGTTCTATCGCCTTCGTAATTCACCTGCTGCTGCGCACCGACGATGGCAAACATCGAGCGATAGAACGATTTGGGGGTGGTCCACTGCCGCACCCCGTTGACGAGCATCCATTTGTAGTCGGACCGGCTGAGGACGCCGAGGTCATTCGCCTCGAACCCGGGGCTCCTCCAGTTCTGCGTTGTCTCGAACAGCCAGTCACCCGTCTCCTTGGCGAGGCGCGCGTAAAATCCATACCCGTAGAGATTACGGCGCGTCGGATCATAGTCGGTGGAAAAGAGGCCGTCGCTCGTTTCCGTCCGGCCGGTACGCTGGTAATAGCGCGCGCTCGATTCCTGGGCGCGGCGGATCGCGGAAGTATCTCCCCCGATGTGAGTCAGCGCTGACTGGATGTTGAATGAGTAGGCGCGATTCGCCCACCGGTGATCGAGATCAACGCCGAACAGCTGCGCGTTCGAGCGGAGCCGCTCCACCTGATCGATGTTCGAGAGGGAGCGATTGACCATCGTCGTAATGGTGCCAACCCGCGTCGCCCCGCCGCGTAGGTCCTTCCTGACCCGGCCGATGAAGTAATTGGTCAGCGGCTCGATCTCCTGCGTCTGGTCCTCGGTGCTCCCGGCTATACGGAACCTCGCGGTCTCCCGGTTGGTCACCGCGTCCAATACCCCAAGGGAGATTCCTCCTCCGGTACGCCCGGTGACCTTGGCCGCGCCCAGGATCGTCGTTGCATCGGCTGCCTCGATGAATTGCGCCCGGCCCGCGACCAGACCGGCAAGCTGTGGGGAGCGGCCGATCCGTCTCGTGTAAATCGGACTGAGGCTCGAGACGTTGTTGCAGAAGAAGCAGTTGAATCCGCCGAATGAGAAGCTGCCAGAATTTGAGACGAAGAATGGCCTCTTCTCACTGAAGGTCGTCTCGAAGACCGAAAGATTTACAACTGCCGGATCGACTTCTACCTGGCCGAAGTCGGGGTTGACGGTCGCGTCGAGGGTAAGGTTCGAAGTCAGGTTCACCTTGAGGTCGCCACCGACGCGGTGCGTCATCTCGTTCCTGGAATGGAACGGGTCACCACGTGGCGGCTTCTCGAGCTTGCTTCGGGATGTCACGTACGGAACCAGCTCCATCTGTCGCGGAGCGGAGGCCACGGTAATCCCTTCGAGCGTGCCGAAAAAGGCGGGACCCCCGAATTCGTTCATCCGCCAGAACGCCCACATGTCGTCTTCGTTGCGACGGTCGATAGTGCGCCAGATCTGCATTCCCCAGACCTGGTTCGTCTCGCGTGAAAACCGCAGCTGAGAGTACGGGATCCGGAACTCCGCGCTCCAGCCCAGAGAATCGATCGTCGTCGCTCCCTCCCAGACGGGATCGTAGGAGGCGTCCCCGTCCTGGTGGTCCCCCTTTACGCCCAGCGGATTGAGCTCGAACCACCGGCGTCCGTTCTTGTCCCGGAAGGTGTCGAAGACGACCGCAATCCTGTCGGACGTGAGCGAGTTGCTGCCATTCATCACCTGATCACGCCGCGTGAGCGCGGCTCTCACGCCCGCTGCCCCCTGCGAGTCGTACATGCGCGCACCGATGTAGATCGCGGCGTCATCGTAAAGGATCCGAAGCTCGGTCTTCTCGCTTGCCGGCTTCCCTTCGTCCGGTCGCTGCTGGAGGAACTCCGTAACGGGGGTGGCGGCAGCCCACGCCGCTTCGTCCACGCGCCCATCGATGGAAATCGCCCCCTGCCGCGCGGCGGCGCGGGCTACGGGGCGAGGATCATTCTGGGAGAGGGTCGTCTGCTGCGCCGCCAGGGGGCCAGCGAACGAGATGGCGGCGATAGCTATGGATAGTAGTAAGACTGATATGGACGGAGGTGTCACCATCTGGGTTTCTTCGATATGTACGCTTCCGGTGCGCTTCGGATTCATGGTATCTCAGGGCGGATCGAATTCGACGGAACTCGCGTCTTCACTCTTAGACTCCCGACAGGGCCAGAAGGTTGGGATCAGTCGGGCGGCATGGCGCGTATCGCGGCGCAACCCCAACCCTTTGGACGCTTTACGGCGGAACGACACGGTTGGTGTCAGGCGCAAATTTGCGGCGGATGAGCTGCTAATGGTATCCGCTGACAAAAAATCCTTCGACCCATCGGCCGATTCTGGTGTACTTTCCTCGTTCTCCAGTCTGCTGGCTTCTGATAACCGGAAATCAAATGGGACACATTCGACCGCTCGTCGCGCTCGCTTTTTTCGCGGCTGCACTGCCCGTCACAGCGCAGGCGCAGGGAAAGCATCCTGCACAGAGTGCGATCACAACCCACGAGAAGGACTCACTCGACATCAAGGCCTCTCCGGAGCTGCAGAAATCCCTCGAGGAGCTTAGTGAGGCGGTTCAGGCGCTTGCTCTCCGTATCGCCAATGACCCTCAGCTTCGTGCCGCGGCGCTTCAGGTCGCGACTGGCCTCGTAAACACGGCCCAGCATGTCGTCGCCGAAAACTCCAGCGTGATCGAGGAGGCCCTCAAAACAGCGGCCGAGCGGATTGCTTCGGCCGAGACGAAGAGGAAGGCACAGACAAAGCGGCCCTGACGCGTATTTTTCGTTGGACCGTTTCCGGAGACAGTTCAATGCGTGGATTCTTTGCCGTTCTCGCCCTTTCAACCGCCGTCTTGTCCTGCTCGAATGCCGAGCAGGATTCTGACACCTCGACCCTCGTGGGGGACACCGGAGCCGCAATCACCATGGCCGATCCGGACGTCTCCGCCGTCGGCGGAACCGGAGTTCCGAATGGCTACATCGGAAAGACTGACCGTCCCGACCAGCAGCTGAGCGGGGCGAAGTACGCCGTGAGCGGCGGCGGATGGGATATCACTACCGGGCCCGCGCACATCCTGTATCGGCCGGCGGACTCCGCGAGCGGTGCGTACACGGCGACCGCTACGATCGAGCAGCTTGGCGCCCCCGCACACCCCGAGGCGTACGGTGTGTTCGTCGGTGGGAAAAATCTCGACGGGGCGGGGCAGCAGTACCTGTACTTCCTCGCTCGCGGGACGGGGGAGATGATGGCGAAGGTGCGCGAAGGAGACAAAACTCGGAACGTCCTCGCCTGGCAGAAGAACGCGGCGGTCCCCGTGGCGAATGCATCCGGTCAGGCATCTTACCGACTGGGCATTCAGGTTGCCGCCGATTCCGTACGCTTTCTCGTCAACGGGCAAAGGGCGGCGTCGGTTGCGGCGGCCGGTCTGCCGACCAATGGTGTGTACGGAATCCGTATCAACCACAATCTCCACGTCCGCGCCACCCCAGCGACCGTAACGCGACCCTGATTTTAACCTGTCTCGACGGGCGTGAAGTCTGTCCGTCGATGCTTCTCATTCGGCATGATGCACTCGATCAGGCGGCTCTTGTCGGGTGAGTGGTGGTACGCCGGCGCGCCGCAGCGAGAGCAGCGTTGATTTACCTTTGGCCGCGTGGAAGCAAACAATGGGCGGCGGCGGGTCGCGGCAGACGCGCTGACCGGGTCAATCATCGCGGTTCTGGTCGCGGTTGCGGCAGACTCTGTGGGTATCCAGGACCTCATCCGGATACCGGACATCGCGTTTTACCTCCCGGCTGCGGTTGTCGGAGCCGTCATTGGTCCGACGCGGCTGCGCGCGCTTTTGTGGCTGGCGGCTATACCCCTGACGCTGGTCATTCTCGCAGTGATCTACACGCCGCTGGTGTCGCGGCTCGCTGACCCACTCGTGCGTCGCGACCAGGTTCCGGCGGGCGTCGACGCGATCGCGGCCCTGTCGCAGGGTATGACGCCCGCGGGGCTGATGCGAAGTGGTACGCTAGACCGTCTGCTGTCGGCTCTGACTCTGGCGAAGCAAATGAGGGCGTCGGCACTGCTCGTCTCAGTGGAACGGCGAAAACTCGCCGGGCAGCCGGTCTCGGACTCGGCTGACGTGCGCGCGGTCGTTGCGGCTCACGCGCCTCCGACCGACGTAATCTTCGTCGACTCCGTGCTGACCACGAGGACTGAGGCGTTAAGGATGCGTCAGGTCGCGTGGCCGCGAGGGTGGAGGACCATCGCCGTGGTCACCTCGCCCCTTCACACGAGAAGAGCGTGTGCTACCTTCGAGGCCGTGGGCTTCAAGGTGGTGTGTGTCCCGGCTGTGTCGCGCGAGCACATCGTGCCTGGGGCGGCGACTCCCAGGGACCGGCTGCGCACGTTCCGCGGATGGATTTACGAGACATTCGCGGCCGCCACCTACAGATCGAACGGATGGATTCCCTGAAACTCTACCCCGCGCAGTGAGCGAGGATCTCGAATGACAACGGAATTGGCTAGCACGCAGACAGCGAGCTGGCGCCCGGCACATTCCCGAGACCACGCTCAGGGAATCTGGAAAGTCATCACCGCGTCGTCCGTCGGCACGATGATCGAGTGGTACGACTTCTACATTTTCGGTAGCCTCGCCACGATAATTTCCGCGGAGTTCTTTCCCGGCGGAAATCCGACCGCTGCGTTCCTCCAGACGCTGGCTACCTTCGCGGTGGGTTTCGCGGTCCGGCCCTTCGGGGCGCTCGTCTTCGGGCGAATCGGCGACCTCATCGGACGCAAGATCGCGTTCCTGGCGACGCTCCTGATAATGGGTGGATCGACTGCGGCGATCGGATTCCTGCCCGGATATGCAACGATCGGCATAGCCGCCCCCATCATTCTCGTCGTCCTCAGATTGCTGCAGGGACTCGCTCTCGGCGGAGAGTATGGAGGTGCCGCGATCTACGTCGCCGAGCATGCACCGGATGGACGGCGGGGCTTCTATACGAGCTTCATTCAGACAACGGCTACGCTGGGGCTCTTCGTTTCGCTGGCCGTGATTCTGCTGGTGCGATGGCTGGTGGGCGAAGAGGCGTTCAGGGCGTGGGGCTGGAGAATTCCATTCATTCTCTCGATTCTCCTCGTCGGGATTTCATACTACATCAGAATCAGGCTGCGCGAGTCTCCGCTGTTCACGATTCTGAAGGCGTCGGGAAAGACTTCGACCGCGCCGATCAAGGAGAGCTTCGGCAGCTGGAACCGGTGGCGGCTGTTCTTCACGATTCTGTTCGGAGCGGCCGCGGGGCAGGCAGTGGTGTGGTACACCGGTCAGTTCTACGCGCTTTTGTTCCTGCAGACGGTACTAAAGGTTCCGCTTACTACCTCGTACATCTGCGTCGCCGTCGCGCTGCTGCTGGGCGCCCCGTTGTTCATCTTCTTCGGAGATCTGTCCGACCGCGTCGGACGAAAAAAGGTGATGCTCACGGGCAATCTGCTCGCCGCTGTCCTGTACGTTCCGATCTACCAGGCGATGAAAGCGTTCTCCGACCCGGTCAATCCCGTCGCGCTTACCGCGCTCGTTTTCGTTCAGGTCGTCTTCGTCACGATGGTCTACGGCCCGATAGCGGCGTTCCTCGTTGAAGCGTTTCCCGCGAAGATCCGCTACACATCGCTGTCGCTCCCTTACCATTTCGCGAACGGCTGGTTCGGCGGCTTTCTTCCGCTCATCGCGACGGCCCTCGTCGCCCGCACCGGAAACATCTACGCCGGACTGGCGTTTCCCATTATCGTGGCGCTGCTTACGGTCGTGGTAGGCTCCGTCCTCCTTGAAGACCGCCACAAGGAAAGTATCTGGGCGGAGCTGGAGGACGGCGGCAATCCGACAGTCACGCCGGCGCTCACACGATGATCCCGCTGCTGCTGGGCGCCGCTTTTCTTGCCGTACAGGTCACCCATTCACTGCGGCCCGTACAGGTCACCGATTCGCTGCGGCAACAACTGGATGCGCGGATTTCCCGGGTGCCGGGCGCGGAGGTAGGCCTCGCCTACATCGACCTTCACACCGGAGATACGCTCTTCATCAACGCGGATTCATCGTTTCACGCCGCGAGCACGATGAAGGTTCCCGTCATGATGGAGGTCTTCAGGAGCGCGCGCGGCGGCAGGCTGTCTCTGGGTCAGGGCATCCTGCTGGTCAATCAGTTCTCCTCGATCGCCGACGGTTCGCGCTACTCGCTCGATCCGGCGGCGGACGGCGACACGACGCTCTACCGGCGGATTGGACAGCGCGTAACGGTCGATACGCTGCTTCGACTGATGATCACCCGCTCGAGCAATCTGGCGACGAATACGCTCATCGCCCTTGTCGGGGCCGACGAGGTTACGCGGGTCATGCGAGGTCTGGGCGCCGATCGCATCCAGGTCCGGCGCGGAGTCGAAGATGGCAAAGCCTACGATCGCGGCCTCAACAACACGACGACCGCACGCGACCTCGCGATAATAATGCGAGCGATCGAGGATGGCAGAGGACTGGCCCCTGATGACAGGCGGCAGATGCTCGATATCCTGCTGGCGCAGGAGTTCAACGACAAGATTCCCGCCGGTGTTCCAGGAGGAGTCCGCGTGGCGCACAAGACGGGCGAGATAACCGAGCACTCTCACGATGCGGCGGTGGTGTATCCGCCCGGCGTTCGGCCGTACGTTCTCGTGGTGTTGACCCGTGGAATCCGGGACGCGAGGGCGGCGGACAAGCTCGTCGCGGATATATCCGCGATCGTTTACGCGCATGGTCCGCACAGACCGAGGAGCCAACGCCTGCCGGGCGACTAATGCGCGTTGCCTTCCTCGGTCTTGGCGACCTCGGCAGCCTCATGGCTGCGCACCTTGCCAGCTCCCCGTTTTCTCTTACCGTGTGGAATCGAACGGAGAGCAAGGCACGTCAGTTCGCCGCCGAGCACTCTGTCCGTGTCGCGGCCAGCCCCCGCGATGCGGTCAGTGACGCCGAGGTTGTAGTAACCTGTCTTCCATCGTCGGCGGAAGTCGAAGCCGTTCTTCACGGCGCGGACGGGATGCTCGAGTCATTCGGCGAGGGAGCAGTACTGCTGGAATGCACTTCCGGAGATCCCGCCACCTCCCGTTCCATTGCCGCGGAGCTGGCCACGCGCGGTGTCGGGTTTATCGACGCTCCGGTGAGCGGCGGAACGGCCGCGGCGAGGGCCGGGACGTTGACGGTGATGTGGGGAGGGACCGGGAAGGACTTCGACCGGGTCCGGCCGGTCGTCGAGGCTTTCGGCAAAAAAATCGTTCACGCCGGCCCGGTCGGATCAGGTGATGCACTCAAGGCGGTGAACAACGCGTTGCTCGCGGTGCACATTCTTTCGACCGGGGAAGGTTTGGCCATGCTGGTAAAAGCGGGAGTCGATCCAGGTGTCGCTCTCGATGTGATCAACTCGTCGAGCGGGCGCTCCAACACCTCCGAGAATCTGATACCGCAGCGCGTCCTCACCCGTGCCTTTCCCCGGACCTTCCGGCTCGCGCTCCTCGACAAGGACATCGGTATCGCCGAGTCGCTCGGCGCGGAGCTGGGAATGGAGACGCCGGTGATCTCTCTCGCCGCGAAGCGGATGCACGAGGCCCGCGCGCGGCTTGGCGAAGAGGCGGATCACGTGGAGGCGGTAAAAATGATAGAGGCGGAGAACGACGTAGTCATCCGCTAGTCATCTGAATCGGCGCGCTGCAAGTGCGGCTTCAAATAGGTCTCAGCCGGAGCCATATTGTGCACCGATGACTACGAAAAATACGACCGTGCTGGACGCCCAGGCGGTCGAGCGCGCGCTGAAGAGGATGGCGGTCGAGATTGTCGAGCTCAATCGGGGAACGGATGATCTGATCGTCGTGGGGATCCAGCGACGCGGTGTCCAGCTGGCGGACCGGATCGTGAAAATGATCGAAGGCGGCGAAGGCGCCGTCGTTCCCCAGGGCTCACTCGACATCACGCTCTACCGGGACGATCTGCAGACGATCGGGCCGCGCCCGGTGGTCGGACCGACTTTCCTGCCGTGGGACCTCGAGGGAAAACACATCGTGATCGTCGACGATGTTCTCTACACTGGCCGCACTGTCCGGGCCGCGCTCGACGAGCTCGCTGATTTCGGGCGCCCGGCGACAATCTCCCTGGCGGTGCTGATCGATCGCGGCGGCCGGGAGCTGCCGATCCACGCCGACGTGGTCGGTAAGAAGATCACGGTTGGTGCAACCGAGAGAGTCGACGTAATGGTGGCGGAGCTCGACGAGCGCACCGAAGTCGTGATCGTGCCGACTTCCTCGGCGTGACCGGAGCACTCGGCAAGGACTTGCTGGGGCTGGAGTCCTTAACGGGCGAACAGATTCGGCTCATTCTCGACACCGCCGAGCCTTTCAAGGAGATAAGCGAGCGGGCGATAAAGAAAGTTCCCGCCCTGCGCGGCTCCACTATCGTCAATCTCTTTTTCGAAAACTCGACGCGCACCCGAATCTCCTTCGAGTTCGCCGAGAAACGACTGTCGGCCGACACCGTGAACGTGTCGACGGCAGGCTCGAGCGTGTCGAAGGGCGAGACACTGGTCGACACCGCGCGCAATCTCGAGGCAATGCGCATCGACATGGTGGTGATACGCCACTCGGCGTCCGGCGCCGCGCAGTTTCTGGCTGAGCGAATCGAGTCGAACGTCATCAACGCGGGTGATGGGATGCACGAACATCCGACCCAGGGACTGCTCGACATTCTCACGCTGCGAGACCGCCTGGGCGATCTGAAGGGCCGGCGCATCTGCATTTGCGGGGACATCCTGCATTCCCGAGTCGCGCGCTCCAACATCTGGGGGCTCACCAAGCTCGGCGCGGAAGTCGCGGTGTGCGGGCCGCGCTCGCTTCTTCCGAACGCGATCGACGAGTTCGGAGTGCGCATCTTCGACAGGGTCGAAGAGGCCATCGAATGGGCGGAGGCGCTCAACGTCCTGCGGCTGCAATTCGAGCGGATGACCGCTGGTTACATACCGTCTGCCCGGGAGTACAACCGCGTTTTCGGCATCACGAGGGAGCGACTCGACCGGGCGCCACGCGATGTTCTCATACTACATCCGGGTCCGATGAACCGCGGGGTGGAGATAGACTCCGACGTCGCCGATGGGCCGCACAGCGTGATCCTCGATCAGGTCACGAACGGCGTCGCGATACGCATGGCCGTGCTGTACCTGCTGGCGGGCGGACGGCCGGAGCTGGCGGAGGCCGCCAAGGGTGGAACGGGGCGCAGCCGCGAGGACAGGGAGTGAGGCCCGTTCTGCTCAAGGGCGGCAAGCTCGTCGATCCGTCGCAGGGTCTCAACAAGGTCGGCGATCTGCTGCTGCTCGATGGCGCGGTCGAAGAAATAGGCGGCTCGATCGCCGGCCCCGATGGGGCTGAAGTCATCGATTGCCGCGGGCTGCTCGTATCGCCTGGATTCATCGATGTTCACTGTCACCTGCGCGAGCCCGGTCGCGAGGACGTGGAAACGATAGCGACCGGAGCGCGAGCGGCGGCCGCCGGAGGATTCACCGCGGTTTGCGCGATGCCCAACACCGATCCGGTCACTGACAATCAGGCCGCGGTCGGATTCATCGTTCGCCAGGCCCAGCGCGCGAAGGCGGCACGAGTCTACCCGATCGGGGCGATATCGGTTGGACAACACGGCAAGGTGCTCGCCGAGTTCGGAGAGATGGTCGGCGCGGGAGCAGTCGCAGTCAGCGATGACGGAAAGCCCGTGGCGAGCGCACAACTGATGCGGACCGCGCTCGAGTACGCGCGGACTTTCCGGATCCCGGTCATCGATCACTGCGAGGAGCCAACGCTCTCGGCAGGCGGAGCAATGAACGAGGGCATAGTGAGCGCACAGCTGGGACTGAAGGGCATTCCGGCCGAAGCGGAGGAGATCATGGTCATTCGCGACATCCTGCTCGCGCGGCTGACCGGCGGCCACGTACACCTCGCGCACATGAGCACCCGAGGGTCTGTCGAGCTCATACGCTGGGGAAAGGAGCGCGGAATCAACGTCACGGCCGAAGTGTGCCCACACCATCTCTCGCTCACCGAGGAGAGCGTGCGCGGGTACGACACCGACGCGAAGATGAATCCCCCGCTCAGAACCGCCGCCGACGTCGAGGAGCTCCAGGAAGCGGTGAAGGATGGGACGATCGACCTGATCGCGACGGATCACGCGCCGCACCACTACGATGAAAAGGAACGCGAGTTCGCGGACGCCCCGAACGGGATAGTGGGACTGGAAACCGCTCTGGCCGTGGTGGTCACCAACCTCGTCGAGAACGGTAGCCTCAGCTTCTCCGATCTCGTCGAGCGGATGGCGTGCGCCCCCGCCCGGCTCTTCAACTTGCCGGGTGGATCGCTGGTGAGAGGGAGCATCGCCGATGTGACGGTCTTCGATCCGGCCGCGAAATGGAAGGTGGATTCGTCGAAATTCCTGTCGAAGGGTAGGAACACCCCATTCAACGGGATGAGCCTCGCTGGACGCTCCGCTTGTACT
>DASTTD010000137.1:0-3913 GCA_035760325.1 Gemmatimonadaceae bacterium | reverse complement strand
CATGATGGGAACCTCCGCTTGCCTGGGATCCTGGACGATGGCGTAGCCGCCACGCTTCACGATGTGCTGGAGGCCACGGGAGCCATCTTCGTTCGCGCCGGTGAGCACGATGCCGATGGTGCACTCTCGATAGGTGTCGGCAGCGGATATGAACAGCAGGTCGATGGAAGGGCGACTGAAGCGAACGGGGTCCTCCACCGTCAGCGTCACCATCCCCGTATCGATCAGCGCGTGGTAGTCGGCCGGCGCGAGGTGTACGGTGCCGGGAAGGAGCGGGTCCTTGTCGTCCATCTCGCAGATCTTGAGAGCGGTCGCATCCTGAAGCAGGTGCGGCAGCAGGCGCTCCGCTTCCTTGCTGCGGTGCTGGACGACGGCGATGGGAATCGGAAAATCGGCGGGAAGGGCGCCAAGCAGCCTGGTGAGAGCGGCCAGTCCGCCCCACGAAGTGCCGATGACCACGATCGAGTAAGCCGTCATTTGATCTTCCGGAAAATCTTTTCCGGCGGAGCGATCTGCTGGTAGCTCTCCTCGTGGGACATGAAGCGCAGAGTCTCCTTGCTGCCAAGTACGAGGACGCCGAACATGGCGAGGCTGTCGTAGAACAGCCCGTGGACCTTCGACTGGAGAGTCTTGTCGAAGTAGATGAGGACGTTCCGGCAGAGGATGACGTTGAACTCGCTGAACGAGCGGTCCGTCACCAGGTTGTGCTGCGAGAAGACGACGTTCTTCGTCAGCGACTGGTCGAACAGCGCCCCACCGTACTTCGCCGTGTAGTACTCGGAGAAGGAGCGCTTGCCGCCCGCGCGTATGTAGTTGTCGGTGTACTCCTGCATCCGCTCGAGCGGAAAGATTCCGGCCTTTGCGCGCTGGAGAACGACCTCGTTGATGTCGGTGGCGTAGATGCGCGCTCTGTCGTAGAGGCCTTCCTCGCGCAGCAGAATCGCCATCGAGTACACCTCTTCCCCTGTGGAACAGCCGGCATGCCAGATCCGGATGAACGGGTAGGTCCGCAGCAGCGGGACGACGTGCTCGCGAAAGGTGGCGTAGAAGTTCGGGTCGCGGAACATCGCCGTGACGTTGATGGAGAGATCGAGCAGCAGCTTCTCCATCATCGACGGATCGTGCAGCACCTGCTCCTGGAGCGCGCTGACGCTGCGGAGACCCTCTTCCTCTATCCGCTTCCAGAGGCGCCGGCGCACCGATGCGTACGCGTACGCGCGGAAATCGAACCCGTAATGCCGGAAAATCCCCTCCAGCAAGAGCTCGATCTCGATGCGCTCGAGATCGGGCTTGAAGGATGCCCGCTCGGGCTCGCCGACGGTCTTGGGGGCCTCCGCTACCTGTACAGCCACACGCGCAGGAGTGACAGGAGTTGATCGGTATCCACGGGCTTCGTGATGTAGTCCGAGGCCCCGGCGGCGATGGTCTTCTCGCGGTCGCCCTTCATTGCCTTGGCCGTGAGCGCGATGATCGGGAGATTCTTGAACTTCTCCATCTCGCGGATGGCCCGGGTGGTCTCGTAACCGTCCATCTCCGGCATCATGATGTCCATCAGCACGACGTCGACTTCAGGATCCTTCTTCAGCTGGTCGAGCGCCTGCTTCCCGTTCTCGGCGAACCGCACCACCATGCCGTGGTCCTCCAGCATGCTGGTGAGCGAGAAGATGTTCCGGACGTCGTCGTCAACGACGAGAACCTTCTTTCCGGCGACCACCGAATCCGCATCGTGCAGATGCTCGAGCATCTTGCGCTTCTGCTCGGGCAGCTTCGCCTCGATCCGGTGCAGGAAAAGCGCGGTCTCGTCGAGCAGACGCTCGGGCGACTTCACGTCCTTCAGGATGATCGTCTCCGCGTATTTCTTGATGCGCGTCTCGTCCTGCGCGCTGAGCTCGCGTCCAGTGTAGATGATGATCGGGAGGTCTGCTTTCTCCGGATCGGACTTCACCTTTTCGAGCAGGTCGAAGCCCGTCATTTCGCCCTTGAGGCCGAGATCGAGCACCATGCAGTCGAAGTGCTTGTTCTCGAGCTGCAGCAGTGCCTCCTCGGCGGACCCTACCGCAACGATGTCGACATCGTCGTGCGCGATCAGCTCCACGATGCTCTGTCGCTGGGCGTCGTTGTCTTCCACGACCAGCAGGCTCTTTGGAACGGTGTCGATGAATGAGGAGATGCGTGAGAACGCGTTGTCGAGCGCTTCCTTGCTGACAGGCTTCGTCAGGTAAGCCATCGCACCTGCCTTCAACCCTTCGCGCTTCTGCTCGACGCCCGAAATGATGTGCACCGGAATGTGGCGGGTTTCCGGGTCGCGCTTGAGCCTGTCGAGAACCTCCAGTCCGTTCATGCCCGGCATGTCCACATCGAGCGTGATCGCGTCCGGCCGTACCTCTCGCGCGGCGGTCAGTCCCGCCTCACCGTCGAGCTCGACGACCGCCTTGAATCCCTTGTCGCGCGCCATGTCGAGCAGAACCCTCGCGAAGTTCTGATCGTTCTCCACGATCAGGACCGTGCGATCTCCCTCCTCGATCATCTCGCGGTCGTCGGGAATTATCGTCTGCGCCACCGACCTCCGCTCCGGCCGATACTGGAGGGCATCGCCTCCGTGGATGTTCCGTCGCTGATCCCGACGGGCCGGCGCCCGCTGCGGCGAGTTCGGGCCGGGAGTGGTTCGAACGGCCGCGTGCGGATTGCTCTGCCCCGACATCCGCCCGCTCGACTGCGGCGCACCCTGCCGGCTCGACGATATGTATTCGCTCGAGTCCGATGGCTCCCAGTCCGGGCCCCGCTCGGGTGCGATGTATCTCGCCGGCAGGAACAACGTGA
Organism: Gemmatimonadaceae bacterium; assembly: GCA_035760325.1. Classification (GTDB taxonomy): domain Bacteria; phylum Gemmatimonadota; class Gemmatimonadetes; order Gemmatimonadales; family Gemmatimonadaceae; genus UBA4720. The sequence continues at coordinate 1,093 of DASTTD010000137.1, read as the reverse complement.
ACGTGCTTCCCTTGCCCTCGGTGCTCTCCACCCGGATCTCCCCGCCAAGCAGCCGCGCAATTTCACGGCTGATCGACAGGCCCAGACCCGTGCCGCCATACTTGCGGCTGGTCGTGCCATCCGCCTGCTGAAACGCCTCGAAAATCAGGCGCTGCTTGTCCTTCGCTATTCCAACTCCGGTATCGTTGACGGCGAACGCGAGCACTTCCGCGGCCTTCTCCAGAACCGGGTTCTGGAAACGCCGGCCCTTCTCGGCGCGCCTCACCGTGAGCGTGACACTGCCCTCCTGAGTGAACTTGAATGCGTTCGAGAGGAGATTCTTCAGCACCTGCTGCAGCCTGCCGCCATCGGTGCTGATCGACGGGGGCAGGTCGCGGGCGATCTCGATGTTCAGTGCCAGATCCTTCTGGTCGGCGAGAGCCTCGAAGTTGCGCTGAACGAACTCCTTCACCTCTTCGAGCGGGACGTCCGTCGGCGCCACGTCCATCTTCCCCGCCTCGACCTTGGAGAGGTCGAGAACGTCGTTGATGAGCGAAAGCAGATCGCTGCCCGATGACAGGATCGTCTGGGCGAACTCGACCTGCTTCGGCGTGAGATTGCCGTCCTTGTTCTCGCTCAGCAGCCGCGCCAGGATGAGCAGGCTGTTGAGCGGCGTCCTGAGCTCGTGCGACATGTTGGCGAGGAACTCCGACTTGTACTTCGAGCTGAGCGCGAGCTGCTCCGCCTTTTCCTCGAGCGCGAGCCTGGCCGCCTCGACCTCCTCGTTCTTCGATTCGACCTTGCGGTTCTGCTCGGCGAGAAGTGAGGCCTTTTCTTCCAGCTCCTCGTTGACCTGCTGCAGCTCTTCCTGCTGATCCTTCAGTAGCTCCTCGGAGGTGCGCAGCGTCGTCGCCTGCGCCTCGAGCTCGGCGTTCGAGCGCTTCAGCTCCTCCTGCTGGTTACGCAGCTCCTCGGATTGGGTCTGGAGCTCCAGCGTCAGGCTCTGCGACTGCTCGAGCAGCTCGGCGGTGCGCATGTTGGCGGCGATCATGTTGATGACGACGCCGACGGTCTCGGCCAGCTGATCGAGGAAGAGCTGGTGGATCTGGCTGAA
>DASTTD010000136.1:0-5362 GCA_035760325.1 Gemmatimonadaceae bacterium | reverse complement strand
TCAGAGCACCAACCCGAGGAGCACCGTGAACGCCAGCCCGGCGACCCCGATAATTGTCTCCGCCACCGTCCAGGTCCGCAGCGTCTGTGGTACCGTCATATTGAAAAACTCCTTGATCAGCCAGAAGCCGGCGTCGTTCACGTGTGAGAGCACGAGTGAGCCAGCTCCGGTCGCGAGCACGAGCAGCTCCGCGTTGGTGCCCGGCGTAGCCAGCGCGATCGGCGCGACGATTCCGGCTGAAGTCGTCATTGCCACCGTCGCGGAGCCGGTGGCGACACGGATCAGCGCGGCGACGATCCACCCCAGGATGAGCGGCGAAAATGCCGAGCCGAGCGCCACGTCGGCGATGGCCCGGCCGACACCGCTCTGGATCAGCACCTGGTTGAAGCCGCCGCCGGCTCCGATCACCAGCAGGATGGTTGCCGTGGGAGCGAGGCAGTCGTTGCAGAACCTGAGCACCTCCTCCCGCGTGAAACGCCGCGCTCTTCCCAGTGACCAGAAAGAGAACAGGAGCGCGAGCAACAGTGCCACGATCGGGTGCCCGGTAAAGCCGAGCGCTGCGCGGAGCGCACTCGTCGCCGCCAGCGTTGCATCTGACGCGCTGGCCATCAGCATCAGGATCACGGGGATCAGCACCGTGAAGAGCGAAATTCCGAATCCCGGCATTTCCTGTCCCGACTCGCCTTCCAGCTGGCTCGCCAGCGGATTCACCAGGGGAAGGACGATGCGGGGAGCGACCCAGGTGGCGAAGATCGGTCCCGCCAGCGCCGCCGTCGGCAGGCCCACGATCACCCCATAGAGGATGGTGAGCCCAATGTCCGCGTCGTAGGCGTCGACCGCGAGCATCGCCGCCGGATGTGGCGGCAGCATTCCGTGCACCACCGAGAGTCCGGCGACGAGCGGGATACCGATCTTGATGAGCGACATCCCCGTGCGCCGCGCGATGGTGAACACGAGCGGAATCAGCAGGACGAAGCCGACCTGGAAGAAAACCGGTATCCCTACGATGAACGCGACGGTCATAATCGCCCAGTGCACCTGCTGGACCCCGAACAGCTCGATCATCGTCGTCGCAATCCGCGTCGCTGCTCCCGATTCCGCCATCATCTTCCCGAGCATCGTGCCGAGTCCGAGGACGATGGCGATGAAGCCGAGGGTTCCGCCGACGCCATCCTGAAACGCCTTCACCGCGGCGAGCAGCGGCATCCCGGCCACCACACCGAGCCCCAGCGAGACAGCAACGAGCGCAATGAAGGGATGCACCTTGAAGTGCGCGATGAGCACGATCAGGGTGGTCACCGCTACCAGCGCGTAGAGAAGAAGCATCGTATCGGGCGTCATGCCCGCGCCCGCGCAACGAGGGCGGCGACGATATCCTGCGGCGATCCACTGACGTCAAACACCAACGCGCCCTCATCCGGCAACGGCTCCTCGAGCGTGGCGATCTGGCTATCGAGGAGTGTTGGCGGCATGAAGTGCCCGCGGCGTCCTGCGAGCCGCTCGGCGATCAGGTCCCGCGAGCCCCTGAGAAAAACGAAGCGCAGCGATTCCGATTCGGCGCGAAGGATATCCCGGTACGATCGCTTCAGCGCCGAGCACGTGACCACGAGCCCCTCGCCCTTGATCCCTGCGTCCCTTATTCGAGCCGCGAGCGCACGCAGCCATCCCGCCCGGTCGGCGTCAGTCAGTGGAATGCCTCGCGACATGCGCTCTACGTTCTCGGGAGGGTGATACGCATCACCTTCGACGAAAGTGAGTCCCAGCGCATCGGCCAGCGCTCTCCCGATCAGGCTCTTTCCCGAGCCGGAGACCCCCATTACGACGTAGACCTCGCTGCTCACGCCATAGAATGCGATTCCGGGCCCCTGCGTTCCAGTGCCGGCTCACGAAAGGTCTTGCCGCCCGAGCCGGCGTTTCGCAGAATCATTGCAATGACACGCGTATCTTTCGCCGGTGTCGCGGCCCTTCTCATTATTTCCGCGCCCGCGGCCTACTCGCAGCACCAGCATCCACGGCCTTCTCCCGCCGAGAGGCTGGGCACCGTTCACTTCCCGACGTCCTGCAGTCCGGAGGTCACGCCGCGGTTCGACCGCGCCGTTGCGTTGCTGCACTCCTTCGAGTTTGGCGCATCCATCCGCGCATTCAATGAGGTGCTGGCCGCCGACTCGACGTGCGCGATGGCCCACTGGGGAATTGCTCTGAGCCGGTGGTCCAATCCGATGGCACCCGGCAACAGATCCGTCGCGCTCTTGCGGCAGGGCAAACAGTCAGCCGATGCAGCGCTGCGGCTGAGCGCTGGCGTGACAGAGCGGGAGCGCGATTACATCCGTGCTGTCAGCCAGCTGTATGATGATTTCGAGCGCAGGGATCAGCGCACACGCATCCTCGCGTACGAGCGCGCGATGGCTGCGCTCGCCGCCAGGCATCCGGCGGACACCGAAGCCCGGATTTTTTACGCGATCTCACTGGCCGCCACCGCGCCGCCCACCGACAAGACCTATGCGAACCAGCTGAAAGCCGGGAGCATTCTCGAGAGTCTGTGGGAGAAGCAGCCCGATCACCCCGGTCTCGCGCATTACATCATCCACAGCTACGACTATCCCGCGCTCGCCGACAAGGCCCGCCGGGCCGCGCGCCGGTATGCAACGATCGCTCCCTCGGCCGCGCACGCGCTCCACATGCCATCGCACACGTTCACGCGCGTCGGCATGTGGGAAGAGTCCATTGACACCAACAGGAGATCCGGCGACGTCGCCCTCGGCGGCGGATCCATCGCTGAAGCGCTTCACGCCGCCGATTACGCCATGTACGCCTATCTCCAGCTGGGCAAGGAAGCCGAAGCGAAGGCGATTCTCGACGGTCTGCCGGCGATCGCCGCGCGGTTCGATCCCGCCGCGATTACGGGCGCGGCGCCCGCCTCCGCCGGGTTCTTCGCGCTCGCCGCGATTCCCGCCCGCTGGGTGCTCGAGCGCAGGGCGTGGACTGAAGCAGCCGCGCTCGAGCCCACACCCACCGACTATCCGTACACCGAAGCCATGACGCACTTCGCGCGATCGCTCGGCGCATCACGCACCGGCGATCTCGTCAAGGCAAAAGCATCCGTCGATTCACTTGCGGCGATAAGCCGGCGTCTCACCGCGAGAGGCGAAGGATACTGGGCGGAGCAGGTGGCAATCCAGCATCTCGCCGCGCAGGCGTGGCTGGATCTCGCCGAGGGGCGCGACAATGACGCGGTCCGCCGGATGCGCGACGCAGCTGCGCGTGAGGATGCGACGGAGAAGAGCGCCGTGACTCCCGGACCGCTTGCGCCGGCGCGAGAGCTGCTGGGCGATATGTTGATGGAGCTGAAGCGGGCAGACGAGGCGAAGGCGGAGTATCGCGCGACGCTGAAGAAGGAGCCGAATCGCCGGCACACGATGCGGCAGGTTGGCGAGAGGGCTGTCCGCGACTAGCTCCGTTGATGGCCAGGCCAATGATCGTCCACCTGGTCGATGGTACCTACGACCTGTTCCGCCATTTCTACGGATTGCGGAGCTTCAACAAAGGGAACGACAAGCCCTTCGGCGCCGTAGCGGGCGTCCTGCACTCGATCCTGGAGATGTTCGAGACCGGGGCCACCCACGTCGGCGTCGCCACTGACCATGTGATCGAGTCCTTCCGCAACGAGCTGTGGCCGGACTACAAGACCGGAGAAGGGATCGAGCCCGCGTTAAAGGCACAATTCCTACCCCTCGAGGACGCGCTTGCCGCGATGGGCGTGGCCGTGTGGCCGATGGTCGAGCTCGAGGCTGACGACGGACTTGCCTCCGCTGCCCATCTCGCAGCGGCCGAACCGCGTGTCGAGAAGATCTGCATCTGGGCGAATGACAAGGATCTCGCGCAGTGCGTGCGTGGCGATCGCGTGGTGCAGATCGTACGGCGCGGAATGCAGATCCGGAACGCCGACGCGGTGCGTGAGAAGTTCGGAGTCGACGCTTCGCTCATACCTGATTTTCTCGCGCTCGTTGGCGATGCGCAGGATGGTTATCCCGGCATCCGCGGAATCGGCCGCAGCACCGCCGCTCAGCTCTTGAATCGCCACGGTCCGATCGAGTCGTTCCCGCCGAGTGTGCTCGGAGTCCAGCGGGATGACGCGATCCTGTTCAAGACCCTGGCGACACTGAGGACGGACGCGGTCCTCTTCAGCGATGTCGATGAGCTCGAGTGGACGGGGCCGACACCGGCCTTCGCGGACTGGGCGGCGCGGATCGCTGATCCGCGGCTGCTCGAGCGCTGTACCAAAGCCGCGGGCGCGAGACGCCCGGCATAGCGCCCACTGCCCGCTTACGTGCCTTGTAGCGACTGGAACGAACGACGTAAAAGTTTCTTTATGTCTCTCGCGTATAATGCCAGCGCAATTCCTCCGAGCACCAGAATCGTGGCGAGCACCAGTCGCGCCGAGATCTCCTCGGCGAGAAAGATCACCCCGCCGACGCCAGCCAGAATCGGAACGAAAAGCTGTACCACCGCCGCGCGTACCGCGGTCAGTCCCCGCAGTGCGCGATACCACACGACGTATCCAAGTCCCGACGCCACCGCCCCGGACGCAACCGCGAGCAGAACTCCGTGTCGCTGCGCTGAGAACCGCGGGAGCCAGACGAGGCTGATCACCAGAGCGAACGGGATGGAGCGGACGAAGTTGCTGGTGGTCTGCGCGAGCGGATTCGTCGCGCCTCTGCCGCGCAGTGAGTAGACACCCCACGCGAATCCGGCGAGAGCCATGAGAGCCGCGCCAGCAGGGGACGGCGCCTCCAGTCCGGGGAGAACGAGATACACGAGGCCGCCGAATGCCAGGCTCAAGCCGATCCACTGCAATGCGGGTGGTCTTTCGCCTGATCTCCACGCCGCGCCCATCATGGTGATCTGGACGCAACCGAACAGGATGAGAGCTCCGGTGGCGACGCTCAGCAACGTGTACGCAAAGGAGAACGGGACGGCATAGAGGAAAAGCATCGCCGCGGATATCCATGAGCCCTTCACCGGCAAAGCGGTTCTCGGCGACGCCGCACTCACCAGCACGAGTGTGACGGCACCGGCGATCAGCCGGATCGTTGAAAAGCTTGCGGCGTCAATTGCGCCGTCATGGAGCGCGATCCGGGAGAGAATCGAATTCGCCGCGAAGGCGAGAAGCGCGAGGGCAGTGTATAAAACAACCGAAACGGAGCTGGCCTTTCCCACTTACTTGCGTGTCGGAATTCCGTAGCGCGCGAGGATCTCGCGCACGCGGTCGATCGGGATAGCCTCCACGGTGCCTCCCCTGCCGCGCACGGTCGTCGCCTTGAACATCGAGTTATAGATGGCTTCCTCGGTCGCTTCGATGACG
>DASTTD010000135.1:0-2521 GCA_035760325.1 Gemmatimonadaceae bacterium | reverse complement strand
GCTCTGTGCATGGCGCTGGTCTTCGCGCGGTCCTCCATTTCCTCGAGCTGCAGCAGGAACTGATCGACCTCGACATAGTGCGGATTCTCCCGCAGCACATTGCCACAGAATGTCAGCGGATGGGTCTCGTAGGCGCCATGCACCATCACGGTGCCCGACAGGTGCGCGACGTCGTACATGCACATCACCACACACGGAAACTGTTTCGCGGCGCCGGTGACTTTCGCCTCGAACGCCAGGATGTCGAGGTCGTTGGGCCAGTCCGGCTTGGACCATCCAATGTTGCCAAGCAGTCTGATGCAAGACGCGCCGGCGTCCACTGCCTGCTGGAATTTCTCGCCGATTCCGCCCAGCATCCGGTCGCCGGACGGTCCTCCGCCGATCACGGACAGCCGGTTGGCCCTTTGAAGGTGCTCAGTATCCAGGCCGTTCCGGCGCAGGATACCTAGGACCTTCTCGTTCGCTTCGTCGTGGCCGAAGACCACCGCATGCTCACCCTGCCGGATGCCCAGAATGAGGAATTTTACTGCTTCCTCGAATTCCCGGTCCTTCTCCCAGAAAAAGGCAATGTGATCGCCGAGCTTCACGCGCTCGCCGCGAAGACCCAGCTCGACCGTCCCCTCTGAACCTCTTAAATGAGTCGTCAATTTTCGAATGCGCTCAGGCCCGTAACGGCCTGCCCCAGAATGAGTGTGTGAATGTCGTGCGTTCCTTCGTAGGTGTATACACTTTCGAGGTTCGCCATGTGCCGCATCGATGCGTACTCCGCCAGGATCCCGTTGGCTCCCAGCAGCCGCCTCGCCTCGCGGGCGATGTCCGTCGCGACACTCACATTGTTACGCTTCGCCAGCGACACCTGTTGGGGTGAGAATGTTCCGGCATCCTTGAGCCGGCCGAGGTGGAGCGAGAGGAGCTGTCCTTTCACCAGCTCGGTCAGCATTTCGGCCAGACGCTGCTGTTGCAGCTGAAATCCGCCAATAGGCCTGCCGAACATCACTCGGTTTCCCGAGTAGGCCAGCGCTTCCTCGTAGCACGCCATCGCGGCACCCATCGCGCCCCACGCGATTCCGTACCGCGCCTGTGTCAGGCACATCAGCGGGCTCTTGATCCCGCCCGATTTCGGCAGCAGCGCGGTCGCAGGCAGCTTTACATCCTGGAACACCAGCTCGCTCGTGTCGGACGCGCGGAGCGACAGCTTGCCCTTCTGATCCTTCGATGAAAAGCCTGGCGCATCGGTCGGAACGATAAAGCCGCGGATGGACCTGTCGCTCTTGTCGTCGCCCGTCTTCGCCCAGACGATCGCGACCTGCGCCGTCGATCCGTTCGTGATCCACATCTTGGCGCCGTTCAGAACCCAGCTTCCATCTTTCTGCTCGCGGGCCCTCGTGATCATCCCGGAGGGGTTCGATCCGTAATCAGGCTCCGTCAGGCCGAAGCATCCGATTAGTTCGCCGCTCGCCATTTTCGGGAGATAGTGGCGCTTCTGGTCCTCGCTGCCGAAAGCGAACACCGGATACATCACCAGAGCGCCCTGCACCGAAGCGAAAGAGCGCACGCCCGAGTCCCCACGCTCCAGCTCCTGCATGATAAGGCCGTAGGACACATTGCCCAGTCCCGCGCAGCCGTATTCCTCGGGAAGGTTGGCGCCGAACAGTCCGAGCTCCGCCATCTGCGGAATCAGCTCCTTCGGAAAACGGCCCTCGATGTAACAGTCGCCGATGATGGGAAGGACTTTTTCGTCCACGAACGTGCGCACTGTATCGCGGATCGCGCGCTCTTCTTCGGAGAATGCCGAGTCTATGTTGTAGAAATCCGTAGCCATGCGAGGAAAGTTAGCCTCGCGATTGCTTTAAGCGACCGCGCGGCAGGCGAGAGGGGTGATTCCGACCGCGCGGGCTTTCGCTCGGAAGGTGGGACCGTGATCGACGGGCAGTCCCTGCTCGTCCTGCCACTGGTGCACCATTTCGTGCAGCAGGGTGTGCAGCGCTTCCGTCCAGCCATCGCGCCGGATGTGTCGTCTGCTCAGCACGATCTCCGGCGCGCAACCGCCAGCGGCTGGTGTATAGTGGCCCAACCGGCTCTTCATCCGCCGCGAGATCCTGATGCCGACGACGCGCAGCGAGCCGCCGAAACGCTCCTCGTTGTATGTCGCGTGCCAGCGCAAGAGCTCCCCGACGAGGGGCGCATCAGCCGGATGATTTTTCTCGGGCCTCCGCGTCCGCTCCACCTCACCCTCGACCCGCGCGACGGGAAACTCGAGGATGGTCCGCCGCGCCTCCTGACGGTCCACCCGGTTCCGCGCGTGAACGAACGTGATGATCGCCTTCCAGACTTCCTCGTCGGCCGCAAGAAAGCTGTTGTGAATCCTCAGCTCCCCTCCGCTGTAGCTGACCACGACGGTCTTGTTCGAGGTGAGCCGCACCCGATACCGGGTGCCCAGTCCCAGGCGCATGAGGCGCGCGCGCAGCTCCTCGCCGTTGCGCGGCGGCTCCTCCTCGAAGCCAAGCGCCAGCTGATCACG
>DASTTD010000134.1:0-2972 GCA_035760325.1 Gemmatimonadaceae bacterium | reverse complement strand
GCCTTCCATTGTAGCCCCGGCGAAATCGAGGGTGATGCCGTCGCCCCGAATCGTGATGACGGCGGAATCGGGGGAGGACGAGCCGGGGAGATGATAGGTGCGGGAAGCGACACGTGCGGATTTCGTTATCACGAGCCCGTTTCTGAGCTCGATCTCCGGGAAAACCATCGGGCTCGACGCCCGTTGTAACGGCGTGCAGCTGAGCAGGTTAAGGCCGAGCAGCACCCGAACGGAAAGCCGGGTGACGCGATTCAAAGATGGAACACCGACTCGCCTGCTCCTCATATACGTTGCCCCCGTTCGCCCGTCCATCGGGAATTGAAATAGGAACTACAACTTAGAACTACACAGATGTGAGGTGACAGAGGCACAGCTTCGAGTGGCGAGACGTCTGTGTAAGACCGGCTGATAGGTGAGCTAAAAACCGGGTTGATGGGTCAGCCAGTAACTGATGAGCTTCGAGGCCGCACGTCGGACCGTTCATCTGCAAGGCAAGACTCCTCCTGGTGCCAGGTTGCGATGTATCTTGACAGGCTATGCGCGATCGGCGACAGGTTTTTCGGACACGGCATCCCTCACGCGCGAAACGCCCTAACAGGGTCAACCGTAGTTGATGTTCAGCATCAATCGATGGTCAATCCGCCCGTAATCTCAAGAGGACCAAATGCAGATCACCAAACGCCTTGAATCGCGCCGCGCCTGGCGCGCGGGGCTGAGCGCCACGCGCTGGACACTCGCGCTCGCAATCGCCTTCGCCACGCCGGCGTCGATCACGGCTCAGGCTGGCAGACCCGCGCCGCTGATCGATCGGGAGCTGTTCTTCGGCAACCCCGAGATCTCGGGAGCTCAGATCTCACCCGACGGCCGCTACATCACCTTCCTCAAGCCGTACAAGGACACCCGCAACATCTGGGTGAAAGGCGTCAACGAGCCGTGGTCGGCCGCGCGCCTCATCACCAACGACACCAGGCGTCCGGTGACGCAGTACTTCTGGAGCAGGGACGGCAGGTACATCCTCTTCGCCCAGGACCTCCTCGGCGACGAGAACTACAACGTCTACGCCGTGGATCCCGCGGCACGGCCGGCGCCCGGACAGGAAGTTCCGACGGCGCGCAATCTCACCGCCGCCAAGGGTGTGCTGGCGCTGATCTACTCGGTGCCGAGGAACGAGCCAGACATCATTTATGTCGGCATCAATGAGCGCGACAAGGCGTGGCACGACCTCTACCGCGTCCGTATCTCGACCGGTGAGCGCACGCTGCTGCGCCAGAACACCGAGCGCATCGCCGGCTGGGTCTTCGACAATCAGGGCAAGCTGCGTCTCGCTGTCCGCACGACGGACAAGGGAGACACGGAGATTCTCCGCGTCGACGAGAAGGGATTCACGCCGGTGTACACGTGCACGGTATTCGAGACGTGCGGCCCGCGTCGCTTCAGCAGGGATGGCCAGCGCATCTACCTGGTGACGAACAAGGGGAATACCGATCTCACGCAGCTCATCCTGTTCGATCCGGACACGAAAGCTGAAGAAGTCGTCGAGTCTGATCCGATGAGGCGTGTGGACTTGAGCCGCGCTCTGTTCTCGGATGTCACCGACGAGCTGATCGCCACCGCGTACGAGGACGAGCGCACCCGCTACAACTTCAGGAACAAGAAGTGGGAGTCGGACTACAACTTTCTGAAGAGCAGATTCCCGGGCAAGGAAATCGACGTCGCGTCGACGACCAACGATGAGAACATCTGGATGATCGTCGTCAGCAGCGACAACGAGCCCGGGGAGCGCCACCTGTTCGATCGGCGAAGCAGAAAGCTCACCTTCCAGTACCGCGTCTTCGAGAAGATGCCGCGCGACGCTCTCGCTCCCATGAGAGCGATCAGCTACAAGGCAGCCGACGGGATGACCATCCCCGCCTTCCTGACGCTGCCGGTGGGCGTCGAGGCGAAAAATCTTCCGGTCGTCGTTTACGTGCACGGCGGGCCGTGGGGCCGCGATTCATGGGGCTACAGCGCGATTCCGCAGTTCCTGGCGAACCGTGGATACGCCGTGCTCCAGCCCAACTTCAGAAGCTCCACCGGTTACGGCAAAAAATTTCTCAACGCCGGCAACAACGAGTGGGGCCAGAAGATGCAGCAGGACCTCACCGACGGCGTGCAGTACCTGATCTCACAGGGCATCGCCGACCCGAAGCGCATCGGAATCATGGGTGGATCGTACGGCGGATATGCTACTCTCGCCGGTTTGGCGTTCACGCCCGATCTCTACGCCGCGGGTGTTTCCATCGTCGGGCCGTCGAACCTGCTGACGCTGCTCAACTCCATTCCGCCGTACTGGGAAGCGGGACGAATCATGTTCCACGAGCGGATGGGAAATCCGAACACGCCCGAAGGAAAGGCGCAGCTCGAGCGCCAGTCTCCGCTCAACTCCGCCACGAGGATCAAGGCCCCGCTGCTCGTGATTCAGGGCGCAAATGATCCCCGCGTGAACAAGGCCGAGAGCGAGCAGATCGTCGTCGCGCTGCGCGATCGCGGCTTCCCCGTCGAGTACATGCTCGCACCCGACGAGGGTCACGGCTTCGCGCGTCCGATCAACAACCTCGCGTTGTTCACCGCCGCCGAGAAGTTCCTGGCGAAGCATCTGGGTGGACGGGCGCAGGAGTCGGTTTCGGCAACGATCGCCGGGCGGCTGAAGGAGATCATGGTCGACCCGAGAATGGTTTCGCTGGCCACCAACGTCGAAGTGTCGGCGGAGGCACCGAAGCCAGCCGTGGATCTGCGGCCGGGAACCGCGACCTACAAGGCGAAGATCGAGATGGGCGGTCAGACCATGCCCATGGACATCACCCGCACAGTGAAGGAAGTCGGCGGCGCGTGGGTGATCACCGAGACCGCGGCAATGCCGCAGGGAACGATCACCGACGAGGTCACGCTTCAGAAGGGAACGCTCCAGCTGCAGAAGCGGACGGTGAAGCAGG
>DASTTD010000133.1:0-3128 GCA_035760325.1 Gemmatimonadaceae bacterium | reverse complement strand
GGAACCGCCCCGAGCCTTGCATCCAGCCGGTTCGTCCCGTCGGCGGGCAGCAAGCGGGCGCAGCGAGGCGGTTCATTCCTCTGCCATGAGTCTTACTGCCATGGATACCGGGTCTCGGCACGCAGCCATTCTACGCCAGAGACCGCGCTCTATCACCTCGGCTTTCGCCTGGTGAAGGACATACCCCGGTGAAGAGAGCGCGACCGAGCCTATCTGGTGAGTTGCGCAGGAACGCGCGGTCTGACGCGCACCTGCGCGAGAACCGGGAAGTGGTCGCTCGGCAACTGACTGCCCCGCGAGTCGGTGATGATGGCGCTCGACGCCGCGGAGACCGGACCGCGTAACAGAATCCAGTCGATGCGGCGCGCGCCCAGGGCGGCACTGACGCCCTTGAATCCGTGGAAGGTGCCAAGCGTGTCGGCATTGCCCGCGGCGACCCAGCTGTCCGTGAAACCGCCCGGACCTGTGAGCTGTGAGTAAACCGGATTGTCGCCAGCACCGGCGTTGAAGTCGCCGACGAGGATCACCGGCGTCTCGACTGGCGTCGCCCGCAGACGCTCGAGGATAAGCGCGGCGGATCGCTCGCGCGAATGCTGGACCTCGTGGTCGAGGTGCGTGTTCACGAACATGAGCTCGCTGCCACTCGCGCGGTCGCGAAACCGGACGGAAGTCACCATGCGCGGATAGTTATTCCCCCACGAGCGCGAGCCGGCGATAGCCGGAGTATCGGACAGCCAGTAGTTGTCGTACTCGAGCGGCTCGAGCCGATCCTTCCGATAAAACACGGCCATGAATTCGCCGCGGCTCCCGCCATCCCGGCCTGTTCCGATCCAGCCATATTCCGGCAGGCTGGTCTCGAGATCGCGGAGCTGGTGGTAAAGACCTTCCTGGGTGCCGATGATGTCGGGCCGCCGCCGCTCGATCATCTCGGAGATGACAGGCAGGCGGTCGGGCCAGAGATCGGGCGGCTGAGTATGCGCATAACGGATGTTGAACGTCATGACGCTGAGCGGGGCGGCAGTCGGAGCGCCAAGGGGGGCAGTATCGCGAGGACCACCGGCGCAGGCGGCGATGCTCGTCAGGCACAGGGCGAGAGCGAGAAGCGCCCGTTCGAGGGGTATGGCGGCGCGTTTCGTCATTACCTCGATAGATGTCATTACCTCAATTGATAAGGGGAATTACCTCTTCACAAGCTCTTGCTGACCCTGCGGACTAGCTACGATCTGCCGATCAACGGGTCGACAGGAAGGTCGAGTCAGGTCCTTCTTGACCAGGCGCGCCAGGCGCGCTATTGTCGAGCTCCAAAAGCTGGCGGGCCCCAAGGAGAGCTCCAACGCCGCCCCAGCCCGTGAGCAGTTGGCGAAACTGACCGACGAGTTCGGCCCGTCCGGTATGTTGTCGACGCGGTAGTTCGAGACCTCATCGCGCTGGAAACTGCGGACCTGCTCGCGGTTACCTGCCGAAGGAGGTTCGACCATGCGTCTCTCATTCACCCCTCCCATCACCGTATCTGCCTTCGCCCTTGCCGGGCTCCTGGCGTGCCATTCCGATGCGGTGTCCCCACCCAGCTATGACCCAGCGGCAACCACGCAACTGGGCACAAGTAGCGCGCTGTCGGATCTGTCATCGGGCGGCAACAAAGTCCTGGTCGTCGACGACGACCGAACCGACTGCCCCAACGCCGACTTCACGAGCATCCAGGCCGCTGTGACCGCGGCCGACGAAGGCTCGACGATCCTCGTCTGCGCCGGGACCTACAGGGAGCAGGTTACGATCACGAAGCATGGGCTTCGGCTGCTCGCCAAAGGCAAGCCCGGCGACGTGGTGCTCGACGGACTCGGGGCCCCTTCCCGGTTCGCCGGCTTCTTTCTGAACGGGGGCCACGACAACCTGATCGAGGGATTTTTCCTGCGGAACTATCACGAGGGCAGCATCGTGTTGAGGAGCAGCAACCGCAATCGGATCCGTCAGAACACCACCACCGCCGCCGACCATGACGGGATCCAGCTGAACCTCTCCTCCAATGACAACGTCGTCGAGCACAACGTCGTGCGGGATAATCCGGCCGTGAATGCGTGCGGGATCAACGTCGCGGGTGGCTCGCAGCGGAACGTGGTGCGACACAACCTGGCAATGCGCAACGAGTGGGGGATTCAGATCATTGGCCCGACGACTCTGGATAACGAGATCTTCCACAACGAGGTGGTGGACAACCGCGGGAACGGCATCCGGAACGTGTTCCTTGCCTCTGGAACCATCATTGAGGGCAACCGCGCGTTCCGCAACGGCTTGACGCCGGGCTTTATTACGGGCGCCTTCGCTTCAGGCATCCGCATCGCCAACGGCGCTGGGATCGCCGTGAGAAGGAACCACGCGTTCGACAACCTCCTCTTCGACCTGCGCAACGATGCGGGGCCCGGTGCGACGTTCGACAACAACCACTGCCGGACATCGTCCCCGCCCGGACTGTGCGAGCACACCGAGGGTGCGTCGAAGGATTGACGCCGCGGTAGTGTCCGGGACAATGCCGACGCTGCGGTTGGCTTGACTTAGCTGCGTTTCCGCATAACTTTACAAGGCTATGGCGGAACGCGGCTTGCCGCGCCCGCAGTACACTAAAAATCAATGCCGATTCTGCTTTATCGGCACGCCTCGAGTCCCCACCCGCGAACGAGTTGCGGGTGCACCCGGCGGCAGCGGATGGATACCGGTCCCGTTCAGGGGCGCATGGTCCACCCGCGTTTTTGTTGAATTGAGTCCACCGGCTCCAGCTGTTTGGAGCTGCCTAAATAGAGAGAGCACGCAAGACAATGCCACGCGCAACACCGCTCGACCACTATCGTAACATCGGCATCATGGCCCACATCGATGCCGGGAAGACGACCATGACCGAGCGCGTCCTCTACTACACCGGGAAAACCCACAAAATCGGCGAGGTGCACGAAGGCACCGCGACCATGGACTGGATGGAGCAGGAGCAGGAGCGGGGAATAACGATCACCTCCGCCGCGACTACCGCTTTCTGGACGCGCAACGACACGGAGTATCGCATCAACATCATCGATACTCCGGGCCACGTGGATTTCACCGTGGAAGTCGAGAGATCGCTGCGGGTGCTCGATGGAGCC
>DASTTD010000132.1:0-9488 GCA_035760325.1 Gemmatimonadaceae bacterium | reverse complement strand
CATTCCGACGAGCGTAACGAGCCCCCCACGGAGAATGTCCAGGCTCATCCCGGTGAGATGGAGTGAAAGCAACGCGTCCCGGGACCCGTCTTCGATTCTGTCGCGCGATCTGGTGAGCTTGCCGGCGATGCTGCGGCGGAGTACGACCATGCTCCACCCGCTGATGCTGGCGGTGAGCAACGCGGCCAGAATCGCGGCGGGAAGCGCCCCGTACATCCCGGGCGGCTGCGCCGCGTAAAGGGCACCGCCAACAACGCCGGCCGAGCCCCACTCCGGATATCGGGATGCCCCGAAAGGAAGAGTGTCGAGGGCGATCAGCTCCAGGACGACTCCGATCAGCAGTCCCCGCTCGGGCTCACCTATGAACGCTCCGGCGAGTGTAGCCGCGACGACCGGCCGCGAGATCATCGCCTGGGGAAAGCTCACGACGTCGAGGCCGAGCAGGGCTCCGAGCAGCGCAATGGGAAGCGCATCGAGAAGGCTCACCCTTTTTCTCCGCTCAGTATCTCAGCGAGAGGAACAGGTCGAGCGCCGGGGACATCCTGGGCTGTCACTTCGACGCCGGCATCCTCGAGGGCGAGGAGCTCACGCTCTTCCTCGGGCGTGAGAAAAATGTACCGCAGCTTCTCCTTGCGTCCGGCGCGGTGATGGATGCCGCCCAGGTTGACGCTGCCTATTGCCTTAACGCCGCTGACCAGACGATGCATCACTGAAATCTCGCCCGTAATGAGGATTCCCGGGCGAGGATCGGCGGCATAAACGGGGTGGTCCCGGATGGCCGTCTGCACATCCGCGAATCGAATCTCCATTTCCGGCGGCACCGCCATCCGGTAGAGGTCCTTCTCCCAGTCACTCGAGGCAACCAGGTCGTCGACCAGCACGAGGAAGCGGATATCGTGAGGCTGTCCCCAGCCCACCACGACCTGACCATGGATCAACCTGTCGTCGATCCGGTACAGGAAGATGCCCACTAGTGGCGCTCGAGAACGACAAGCGACGCACGCCCCCGCTCGGCAGCCCCCCTCGCCGCTTCCGCCGGTGACGTCGCGGAGCTGCACACGAAATCGAGAAGCGTAGCCAGGTTGACGCCACTCACCAGCACGAGGTCGGGAGCGTCACGGGCAACCCTTCGCGCGGCGAGCGTTGCGCTTCCGGCGGGCAGGTCCGTGAAGATCACCGTTGCTCCCCCGGTGAGATGAGACCGCAGCGCAGCTTCGATGTCGGCCGGAGCCATGCCCGTGTTCGACAGACAGATGAAGCGATCCGCCATCCCCGTTATCTGCTGCACCGCGGAAGCGAGCCCGGCCGAAAACTCACCGTGCCCGACGATGATTGCCCGCGCGGTTTCCCGCGCCTCCTCGTCACTCATGGTCTTCCTGAAGATATTCGCGCACGTTTTCGGCGGCGGCGGCCTTCATCCGTCCGATCAGACGGGCGTTGAAGACCTCGGGCGCGTGCATGCCGGAGTACCGCAGCAGGTGATTCAGAGCGATGACTTCCGCGATGACCGTAATGTTCTTTCCGGGGTTGAGGAACACGGTGATCTTCGGCAGCTCCACCTCCAGAATTCTCGTCGTGGCCACATCGAGCCCGGTCCGCTCTACGACGGCGTGCTGGTCCCACTCTTCGAGCCCGACGACCA
The DNA here is from genome assembly GCA_035760325.1 of Gemmatimonadaceae bacterium. Lineage (GTDB taxonomy): Bacteria > Gemmatimonadota > Gemmatimonadetes > Gemmatimonadales > Gemmatimonadaceae > UBA4720. The sequence goes on along the minus strand of DASTTD010000132.1, from coordinate 7,846 downwards.
CCTCGATGCGCTTCTGCTGGCGGACAGCCCGAATTCCGAAGACTGCGGGAATGTCGATTAGTCCGACGCCGCGAATCTCCATGAAATGTCGCTGCGCCTCGTGGCCGCGGCCGATAAGCACATCGTTCCCGCGCTTGCTGGCGATCACCAGATCATCCGCGACCAGGCGATGCCCCCGCTCGACGAGATCGAGCACGCATTCCGATTTCCCGATTCCGCTCTTCCCCGTGAAGAAAAGTCCCACGCCGAATACATCGGCGAGCGATCCATGCAATGACGCGGTCGGCGCGAACTCCATCTCGAGCACGGGCTTGATTCGCCGGTAAAACTCGGCGGTCTTGAGCCCGGTTCTGATGAGAGGGATGCCCGCCGCTGCCGCGATCTCCCTGAGTCCGGATGGAAGGCGCTGGCCCTTCGTCACGAACACGGCGGGGATCGGGAACGAGAAGAACAGCTCGAGAATTTTCTTCCGTTTGGCCGGGGCCAGCGAGGTGAGGTACGTGATCTCGGTCTCGCCAAGCACCTGGAGACGCTCTGCGGAAAACCGTTCGACGTATCCAGCGAGCACGAGCCCGGGGCTGGACACTTCCGCATTGCCGACGACGCGATCACGCCCTGTTCCCGGCTCGATCTCCTCCAGCTGGAGCGTTCCCGTGAGGCGGTCGAGCAGCTGGGCCAACGTGACCTTGGGACGGGGCATTAGATACCCCTCTCGGATTCACTCATCTCGGCGGACCGGCGACGACCTCTTCGAGGTGGCGAATCGTGTCGGTCGCAGCCCGATGCCACGTGAACCCCTCGGCAAACCGTCTCGCGCTTCCGCCCAGCTCGGTCACCAGCCCGGGCGCATCCACGAGACGTTTCATCGCTCGAGACATGGCGCCCGGATCGCCAGGGCGCACGAGGAAGCCCGTCCTTCCGTCGATGACGGATTCCCGCACTCCGGGTGAATTGGCCGCTACCACGGGAGTGCCGCATGCGGCTGCTTCGAGATTGCTTATACCCCACCCTTCCTTTGGAGACGCGAGCAAGGACGCCCAGGAGCGGCGCAGCAGCCGCAGCTTTTCGTCCTCGGACACAAACCCCAGAAACTTTACCCGGCCACCGAGACCGAGGGATTCTACCAGCCGCTCGAGCGAAGCGCGATAGTCTCCCACGCCCGCGATTTCCATCTGCGCATTGGGGATTCCGAGATCGGCGAAGGCGCGAATGAGAATGTCGACGCGCTTGTACTTCTTGAGTCGCCCGAGATAGGAGAACAGGGGCGTCGGTGAGCGCTCCGCGTCGTTCGGCGTGAGGCGCTGGGAATCAACGCCATTGTAGATGACGCGAATCGATCGGCGCGGGATCCCGCGCGCCACGAGATCGTCGGCGGTGCTCTCGCTCACCGCCTGGAATGGCACTCGGCGGTAAAGCGGACCGAGAGGACGCTCGGCCAGCCAAACCGCCGCTGCCACGGGAACGGTCGCCTCCCGGAAAGCGGTCGCGCCGAACAGGTGATGGACGAGCGCGACGAGTCTGCGCGTCGGCCACAAAGGAGAGAAAAGAGGGATCTTGTTGATGTCCTCTACCACGCAGTCGTAGTTCGCCGCGCCCAGATGCCGGGAGTAATACCGGCGCGCGAGGAACGGGTAAGTGTGGCGCGAGCCGACGCGGTGTATGTCGATGCCGTCGACGGTTTCGCGCGCGGCCGTGCCCGGCCACCCGCTGCAGAGCAAATCGACGACGTGGCCGCGGTCGGCGAGGCGCGTGAATATCTCGCGTAGATGAAGCTCTGCTCCGCCCGCCTGCGGGTTTTGGGGATCCTGCCAGTTTAGTACGAGTATCCGCACTAGATCATGCCGGCCTGTCGAGCGAAGGCGTCGAGGACGCCGTTTACGAACTTCGCGCTTGCCGCGCTGCCGAATCTTTCGGCGAGTCGTACCGCTTCCTGAATCGCCACGCGCGGGGGAGTCTCTCCGTTCATCAGCTCCGCGGCGCCAATGCGAAGAACGGAGCGCTCGATCGCGCCGAGTCTTTCGAGACGCCAGTTCGTCGTGACATCGGCGAGCCGCGAATCGAGCGTCTCTCCGCCGGCCGTGACCGCGCGAACGAGGAGGCCGGCGAGACGTCGCTCCTCGGGCGTGACAGCCAGATCGTCCCAGACCTGCGACGCGACGCGGTCGAGGTTCTTCCCGCCACGCATCTCGCACGCATAAAGCGCCTGGAGCGCGCGGGCACGGGCGCGCGACTCAATCCTCATCCTGCGGGTCGATTCGATTTGCCAGGTCGACCATCTCCAGCGTCGCGACGGCGGCGTCCCAGCCCTTGTTTCCGTGATTGCCGCCCGCGCGCGCTTCCGCCTGTTCGTCCGTATCGCAGGTGAGAACCCCGAATCCAACCGGCGTCTCGGACTGCATGCTGATGTCGGCGAGTCCGCGCGCAGCTTCGGCGGCGATGTAATCGAAGTGCGGCGTCTCACCGCGTATCACCGCTCCAACCGCTACCAGACCGTCGTAACGCTCGCTGGCGAGAAGCAATCGCGCCGCCAATGGAAGCTCCCACGCGCCCGGGACCCATACGACGTCGATGTCATCGAAGCTGACGCCGTGCCTGACGAGGGCCTCCAGCGCTCCATCGACCAGTTTTTTTACGACGGGCTCGTTGAAGCGGCTGGCGAGGACGACCATGCGCCGCCCCGCCCCGTTCGGCAATCCCGCGAACTCAGCCATCTACGACGCGAACAGGTGACCGAGCTTCGACCGTTTGGCTTCCAGGTAGCTGGAGTTCTCGTCGTGGGCGATGGAAATGATGGGAACGCGCTCGTCGATGGTGAGGCTGTAGCCTTCCAGACCGACCAGCTTCCGCGGATTGTTGGTGATCGGCCTGATCTTCTTGAGGCCGAGGTCGAGCAGGATCTGCGCGCCGATTCCGTAATTGCGGAGGTCCGGCTTGAAGCCAAGGCGCTCGTTGGCCTCGACGGTATCGATCCCCTGATCCTGCAGCTCGTAGGCTTTCAGCTTGTTGAGCAGGCCGATGCCCCGGCCTTCCTGGTCGAGATAGACGACCACTCCCTTTCCTTCCTTGGCGATCATCTTCATCGCGGTGTGCAGCTGCCAGCCGCAATCGCAGCGCAGCGAGTGAAAGACGTCGCCCGTCACGCATTTCGAGTGCATGCGCACGAGCACGCTCGACGCTTCGTCCACGATCCCGTAAACCAGAGCGAGATGCTCGTGATCATCGACATCATTGCGATAGCCGATCACGCGCCAGATTCCGTCCTCGGTCGGCAGCCGCGCCTCGGCGACCCGATGCACCAGCCGCTCGGTCTGGAGGCGATGAGCCACCAGCTGCGCGACGGTGATGAACGTCAGTCCGTGCTCGGTCGCAAAGCGCTCGAGCTCGGGCCGGCGCGCGCTCGATCCATCGCTGCTCAGCACCTCGCAGATGACCCCCGCCGGCTCGAGCCCCGCGAGCCGCGCGAGGTCTACGGCCGCCTCGGTGTGGCCGACGCGCTGAAGGACGCCGCCATCACGCGCGCGCACGGGAGGAACGTGACCCGGGCGCCGCAGGTCTGAAGGAACGGTCGCGGGATCCACCGCCACGCGGATGGTCTTCGCCCTGTCGTGCGCGCTTACCCCGGTCGTCACCCCGAAACGCTCATCGGCATCGATGCTGATCGTGAACGCGGTCCGGAACTCCTCGCTGTTCATTTCGCTTTGCTGCGGCAGCTCGAGCGAATCAGCGCGATCGCCGGTGAGCGCCAGGCATATCCAGCCTCCGGCCTTTCTGATCATGAAGTTGATCAGCTCCGGGGTGACCAGCTCGGCGGCGCAGATCAGATCGCCTTCATTCTCGCGATCTTCGTCGTCGGCGACGACGATCAGCTTGCCGGCCTTGATGTCCGCTATTGCCTGCTCAACCGTTCCGAATGGCATTTCCGTCTCAGTGCTCCAGCGAAAAATCGACGACCGATCCCATCTCCGCGCTCTCGCGCAGATACGGCTCCATCAGTCGTCGTATGTGCTTGGCGATCACATCGGCCTCGACGTGGACCCTGCTTCCCACGCGCAAGTCGCCAAGCGTGGTGTTACGCAAAGTGTATTCGACGATGGAAACTTGCAATGCGCCAGGCCTCAAATCGTTGACGGTGAGGCTGACGCCATCCAGCGCGACCGACCCGTGCAGCACGAAGAGGGGCTCGACCCCCGCCGGCAGTCCGAGATCTATCAGTAGCGCGTCACCGCGTTCGGCGCGCGATGTCACCGCTGCCACACAATCCACATGCCCCTGGACGATATGTCCCCCAAGCCGCGCATCCGCGCGCAGGGCGCGCTCGAGATTGACGCGGACACCCCTGGTCCAGTCGCCGATGACGGTGCGCTCGAGGGTAGTGACGACGGCCGCCGTCTCGAACCAGCCATCCCCCACCCTGCGAATCGTCAGACAGGCGCCGTTGACCGAGATGCTGTCGCCGGTCCGGAGATCGGTCAGCGCCGCCCGGATGCGCAGCTCGCGCCCGGCCGGAGTGTTCCGCGCCTCCCCCACTTCGCCAACCTGCTCGATCAAGCCTGTGAACAATCACGCCTCGCGAATCGCATAAACCGTCATCGTATCTTCACCGAACCGGCTGGCGCCGAGGACGGAAAGGTTGTCGAGCCTGGCAGCAAAATCTTCCGCCGCGCCCTCGAACGGACGGCGCGCAGCGGGGCCCAGGATCGACGGTGATTGAAAGATAATGAGTCTGTCCACGAGATCTTTGCGAAGGAACTCTCTGGCGACCTGTGCCCCACCTTCCACCAACAGATGCTTCACGTCGAAACCGTGGAGTGCGGACAGTGCATCTTCGAGCGTTTCGGCGTCGAACACATCGACTCCCGCGTTGTGAAGCGCCGCAAGGCGTTCGACAGGGGGCTGGTGCGCGAAAATCATCGTGTCGACCGTCTTCGCGGTTCGCACGAGGTTCGTCTCGAGCGGCGTTTCGGCGTGCCGATCGAAGACGACGCGAGCCGGCTGAACGCGGGGAGCGGGATTCCCACGCGCGGTGAGGTGGGGATCGTCCGCCCTGACCGTGCCCAATCCCACCGCGATCGCGTCGACGTTCGCTCGCAGACGGTGGACTTCCTTCCTCGACTCCTGGCCGGTCACCCATCTGGTCTGCCCCGACGGATCGTTCATTCCCCAGTCCTTGGAGAGAGCCAGCTTCAGCGTGACCCAGGGCCGGGTTTCGGCCGCGGCAAAGAAAAAGGGCGCGTTGAGCTCTCGCGCCGCCGCCGCCTCCACCCCGACCTCGACTTCGATCCCGTACTCCGCGAGCTGCCGCGCGCCACCCCCGGCCAGCGATGTCGGATCCGCAGTGGCAATGACCACCCGGCGCGGTCTCGCCGCGAGAATCGCCTCCGTGCAGGGTGGCGTCTTACCAAAGTGGTTGCACGGCTCGAGGGTGACGTAAAGCGTAGCGCCGCGCGCTTTCTCGCCGGCGGTCCGGAGCGCGGCTATTTCGGCGTGCGGCCCGCCAAAAACGGCGTGATAACCCTCTCCGACGATGTTACCGTCGCGAACGACGACAGCGCCGACCATTGGGTTCGGCGCTGTCTGACCCCACCCCTGCCGGGCGAGGAGAAGCGCGCGACGCATGTACTCCGCGTCGCGCGTGTCGCTAGAACCCGAAGCGGGCTCCAATCGATCCGTAGATTCGCGAGTCGGCGGCCTGCTTGCCATTGAAAGTGTTGTGGGTGATGATCTCCCCGCCGGACACCTGTCCAATTTCTCCGATGAGTTTCAGGAGCAGGAGATTCATCGACAAATTTGCGAAGACGTTCGTCCGGGTGAGCGACTGCGACAACGAGACCGGACCCATGTTCGCCTCCGGACTCGGGGGGATGGATCGCGCCGCTACATGCGCGCTGATGTCGGTCGACGATTCGTAGCTGTCCTGTCCCGCGCCCACGGCGACCCCGAAGAATAGCAGACTCTTGCTGGCGACGACGCGCCAGGCATCTGTTTTCAGGCTGAGATCACTGATAGTCAATGCATCCTGACCACTCGTGGCCGTAATGTCGGTGGTCGGCAGATCGCGGCGCAGGTACGTCACCGAAATTCCGGGAACGATGAGGGACTCCTGGAGCAGTCCGACCCGGGCGCCGAACCCCAGCTTCAGGGAACCACTCGGCACACGCACGCTCACACCCTCGCCATCGAACTCCGGGAGGTAGGATGCGCTGACAAGAAGGTCAACGCCGCCAACATTCGTGAGAGCGAGGGGGATTCCCTTGAAAATCCCGATCGCCAGATCGGCGGTCGGAAGACCGATGATCTGATCGTTCGTCTCATACGTGGTGCTTTGGGCGCCGTTAACCGAGGGCGTTACCATCTCCGGCAGACTTCCCCGCACCGCGTTGACACGCAGTCCCAGCGAGAAGTGCCCGAGACCACCGAGCGTACCGCCTTGACCGAGGGTTGCGTTTCCGCCCGTGATCGAGATACCAAGTTGAGGAGCGAGGTACTGGAAGAGGTCAATAGCCTTCTGACACGCGTCCTGTGTTGCACGCTCCTGGTCAGGGGTGTTAAAAGCCCCACTTGTCGTACCTGGCGGGCAACGACTGGTGTCGACAGGCCCTTGCGCCTGTAGGGAAGACGAAGCCAGAAGCGCAGCGGCGAAAAGAAAGAACAGACTACGTGTCATTGATTATTCCTCAAGAAAGTATGACCGTGCCCGTACCTGGTTTGAGCGAGCCAAGAACCCAGGCCGGCACCTCTCCGAGAGAGGCGGCCGAGAGGACGGTTTCCACGTCCGCGGGCGCACAGATGACGACCATTCCTACACCCATATTGAAGCTTCGGTACATCTCGGCCGGCTCTACCCTTCCGGCCCTTTCGAGCACCTTGAATACCGTGGGAACTTTCCACGTTGACCGATCGATCACCGCGTCGACGGATGCGGGAATCGCCCGATCGACGTTTCCAGGCAAGCCGCCGCCCGTTATGTGCGCCATCGAGTGCACGCAATCGAGCACCGGCTTGACCGCACCGAGATAGGAACGGTGCTCGGCGAGCAACACTTCCCCCACGGAACGATCCGTTTCCGGAAAGCGATCTCCGGAAGAAAGCTTCAACCGCTCCGCGACGATCTTCCGGGCCAGCGAGTACCCATTCGTGTGCAGGCCGGCGCTGGCCAGACCGATCAGAATGTCATCCGGGCGGACTCGTTGCGGGCCCAAAATGCGGTCTTCCTCTACATATCCGACGATGAAGCCCGCCAAATCGTAATCAGGCGGGGTATATAAACCCGGCATTTCAGCTGTTTCGCCCCCAATGAGGGCACAACCATTCTCGCGGCATCCCGCTGCAACGCCCGCAACGACCGCTTCGACGACGGCTGGGTCGAGCCTCCCGAATGCCACGTAGTCGAGAAAAAACAGCGGCAGCGCGCCCTGCACCAGAATGTCATTGACGCAGTGGTTGACCAGATCTCGCCCGATGGTCTCGTGGCGGTTGGCGTCGATGGCCACTTTCACCTTCGTGCCTACGCCATCCGCGCTGGCGACGAGCACAGGCTTCGACAGCCCGGGGGGAACGCGAAACATGCCCCCGAACCCGCCGAACGGGCCCACAGCCCCGGCGGTGAGCGTCGACTCGACGAGCTTCCTGATGCGCTGTTTGGCTGTGTTCGACGCTTCGAGATTGACCCCGGCGCTTCCGTAGCGAAGCGCGTCCTCTTTCACGGGGAGATGTCCTCCTCGAACGTGACGAGACGGCGCATCTCGGTCATGCGCTGGTCTATTTCGGGCCTGGTGACCGTCATGAGGCGGTCGATCGAAAACCGCTCCACCGCGAATGACCCCAGCGCCGAGCCGCAGATCACCGC
>DASTTD010000131.1:0-2908 GCA_035760325.1 Gemmatimonadaceae bacterium | reverse complement strand
CGAGATCACTCCGATCGACGAGCTCGACGAGAAGCTCAACTTTCGCGGAGTGCCGTTTTTCCCGGCGAACGCCATCAGCGGCAGCGGCGTTTTCGAATCGCTGCGCAGCATCGCGTCCATCGTTCTCGCCCGCCTCAGCGCGCCGGCGGTGAAGGGTTAACGCGATGACGCCGAACAAGAAGAAGGACGTCGATGAAGGAGCTGAATTCGCCGATTTCATGGCGGATATCAGTCAGGAGATCTCGCAGCGGGTCGAATCGCTCGATGCCGCGCTGCCCGCGCCGGCGCCGCCGCCCGTCAGGAAGCCGGCGCCGCCACCGGTCTCTTCCGCCGCCGGCATGATCCTCGAGTGGGACAACGTGGCCGACCGCATGATCGAGGAAATGCTCTAGTGGCGATCAAGGGCAGCCTCAAGGAAGCGAGTCTTCCGGACGTCCTGCAGCTCCTGTCGATGGGAAAAAAGACGGGCTGTCTCGGGCTCTCGTTTCACGAGAGCTTCGGCTCCATCTACTTCGAGAGCGGCCGCATCTGTCATGCGGCGATCGTCAACCGCCCGCTCGATACCGAGAACGCCGTCTACACCCTGTTTACGTGGACCAGCGGCACATTCAACTTCGAGGCCGGCGTCGAGCCCGAGCCCGGCGCCCCGCTGGTCTCGGTCGATCCGCAGTCGCTCCTGCTCGAAGGGGCGCGCAGAGTCGACGAATGGTCGCTGATCGAAAAGAAGATCCCCAGCTTCGACATCGTATACAGCCTCGACCGCGCGCGCCTGACGGTGAACCGGGACAAGCTGACCGCCGAACAGGAGGCACTGCTGCCCCTGATCGATGGCCACCGCGACATCAACGGCCTGATTCGCGACTCCGGGCTCGGCGAGTTCGAGGTCGGGAAAGCGCTGTACGGACTGCTCAACGCGTCGTTCCTGCTGCCGGTTGGCCGCAAGCGCACGACACCGACGCTTCCGCGGAACGCTACTCCGTCGGAGAGGCGCGAGCTGGCGAGTGCGCTTTACCGTGCCGGGATGCACGACGAGGCCGACCGGGAGTTTCGCGGCCTCATCGAAGAGCTCCCCGATTCAGCCGCTTCGTTCCACCTCGGGCTGATCGCGCTGCGGCGTGGTGAGTGGGCCGCAGCCGTCAACGCGTTCATGACGGCGGCGCCGAACGCCCCGAGCAAGGCCGCGCTTCTGCACAACCTCTCGCTCGCCTACGAGCGTCTCGGCCAGCTCGAGAAAGCCCGCCTGGTAATCGAGCGCGCTCTGGGGGCTGGTGGCAGCGCGAACCCCCTGATTCAGCTGCAGGCAGCGGTTGTCGCGCTGCATGGCGGGGATTACCAGGCGGCAAAGGTTGCGCTCAGCGAGGCCAGAGGGCTGTGGGGCGGCAATCCGCCTCCTGTCTGGTTTCATTACGCCGCGCGACTCGCCAAGCTGACGGACGACGCCGATCGTGAGATGCTCCTGCTCACCGGAGCCACGGAGACGCATCCGGAGTCCGCGATCCTGCTCAACAACCTGGCCGCCGCCTACATCGAGCGCGGCGACTACGACCAGGCCCGCGCCGCCGCGGAGAAGGGGATCACGGTGGCGCCCGAGATGCCGCAGCTGCGCCGCACGCTCGCCGCTGCCCTGGAAGGAATGGCCGCAGCGCTCCGCGAACAGTCGGCTCAAGCTGCCAGCCGCTCCTGAGGGAGCGCTTCGTGACAGACGACGCTGACGCGGATTTCCGCGCCCTGATGGAAAAAATCACCCGCGACCGCGGCTTTCGTTGCCTCAGCTACAAGGACAAGTGCCTGCGCCGGCGCGTCGGCGTGCGCATGCGCGCGAAGGGAACGGACAGCTACAGGGAATACGCCGGCATCCTCGACACCGATCAGCAGGAGTATGACCGCCTGCACCGCGTGCTCACCATCAACGTCACGAAGTTCTTTCGCAACCGGGACGCTTACGCCGTCCTCGAGCAGCGGGTGATTCCTCAGCTGTGGGATCGCAGCGGGACGAAGCTCCGCGTCTGGAGCGCGGGATGCGCGACCGGTGAGGAAGCGTACTCGGTCGCGATATTGATGCACGCCCACGCACGCGCGGCGGGCGCTCTCGACCGGCTCGATCATGTTTCCATTGTCGGGACCGACATCGATGGTCACGTCGTAGCGGATGCGAAGAGCGGCCTGTACCCTGACGGTGCGCTGGGGGACACACCCGATCGTCTGCGCGCCGATTACTTCCCCGCCGTGGGTGGGTTGCGGGCAATGCTGCCCGAAGTCAAGCGGATGGTGACGTTCCAGTGTGCCGATCTGCTGCAGGCCCCGCCACCGTTCGAGCGCGCCGAGCTAATCCTGTGCCGCAACGTCATCATCTATTTCGAGCGAGATGCGCAGGAGGCGCTGTTTCGGGAATTTCACCGCGTTCTCGCCCCCGGGGGCTTTCTCGTACTTGGCAAAGTCGAGACTCTGCTCGGCGAGATCCGCTCACTGTTCTCGCCGGTGAATGCCCGCGAGCGGATTTTTCGCAAGCTTTAGGCGAGCACAAATCCATGTCACGTCACATTCCGACGGTCCTCGTCGTCGACGACAGCGCTTTCATGCGCAAGCTCATCGCGGAGCTGATTGAGCAGGATGGCACCTTCAAGGTGATCGGCTCGGCCGGTGACGGCGTCGAAGCGCTCATCAAGATTCGCGGCCTGCAGCCGGATATCGTCACCATGGATATCGAGATGCCTCGTCTCGACGGCTTGCAGGCACTCGAGCAGATCATGGCGGGGATGCCAAGGCCGGTGGTGATGCTGAGCGCCGCCGGCTCGGAACGCGGACAGGAAATGACCCTGCGGGCTCTCGAGCGTGGAGCTGTCGATTTCGTGCGGAAGCCCTCGGGTCCGGTCAGCATCGACCTCGCAACCGTGCGCCACGAGCTGCT
>DASTTD010000130.1:0-7370 GCA_035760325.1 Gemmatimonadaceae bacterium | reverse complement strand
CGGTTGTGGATGGCGAGCAGTCTGACGGTGGCGGGAAATTCCGGGCTCTTTGCGGGCTATGCGCTCCTCGGAATCGGAATCTCCCTGTATCTCGCCATCCCACCCGGACGGCATCGGCCGCTCTACCTCACTGCCGCCGCTATGGAGGTCGTCGCTCTGATCGTCTCCGAGAACAGGAGCAGCGTGCTGGGTCTGCTCGTCGGTGCAGTTGCCGGTGCCATGATTCTCGGTTCCGGAACGGACAGAGAGAACCGGCGGTGGATTCCGTTGTGGCTTGCGCTCGGGGGCGCGGCGCTCGTCGCATCACTGGTTGCGGTCGTCCGGCTTCCGGGCGGGGAGGGCTGGACCAGCAGGCTTCCCGCCGTTTTCCGGAAGTTCGCGGCGACCGACTTCGGCGGGATCGATGCCTTGCGGGCGATGCAGTGGGAGGCTGCGCTGGCGGGTTTCATGGACCGGCCACTGCTGGGGTTCGGCCCTGAGAATTACCAGCTGGTGTGGTCGGCGCATTTCGATCCGCGCAGCCGGGCGCTGGGTGCGGAGGTTTTCGACCGCACACACAACCAGTACGCCGAGATGCTTGCGACGACTGGGATCGTCGGAGCGCTGGCTTTCGCCGGCATCTGGCTCGCCATCGGATATTCACTCTATAGCGCTTTCACCGCGCGCAGAATAGGCGTTCGCGAGCTCGCGGTTCTCAGCGGCGCAAACATCGCCTATGCGACGTATCTGATCTTCTGGTTCGTCGATATCAGCGCCGCCATACTCTGGCTTCTCCTGGCTGCCGTGATTGCCAGGCGATGCAACCCTCTTCCGATTCTACGGGTTGGCGAACCCAGGCTTCCGCTACACGTCGGTAGTGCCGGGGTCCTGATCACGGGTATAGCTCTGGCGTTCCTTCTCCACCGCCATGCCTACGCTCCGGCTCGCGCGAGCTTTGCCCTCGCGACTCTCGATTCTCCCCGCGTCGACGACGCGCGCGCGTCCGCGGCCCTGGACGTGATCTCCGGGTCCAGCTCTCCGCAGACGAGCCACTTTGGCCCTGTGCTCTCGAATTTCATCGACGCATCCATCAGTGATGCAAAGCCCGGGGGATTGCGCAGAGAAGGGAGGACAGCGCTCATCGACCGTGCCTTCGAGACGGCAATCTCCGCGTACGACGCGGAGCTGAAGCGGGACCCGCTGAACGACCGGCTCCATACCAGCGCCGCCGAGCTGTTGATGGATGCGGCTGAATTCTACGGATCCATGGAGCATCTGGAGCGCGCTGTCGGGCTGCTCGAGAGGGCGGTGGAGCTGAGTCCGCTACGCTCACGGCAGCAGCGTCTGCTCGCGGAGGCGAGCTCCGATCTTCTGCTGTTCGGCGGGGAGGGGGAGATGCGCCGGTAGCGGTACCTTACGCGGTGCGCGCCGGCTGCGGACGTCCGCCAGCGCGATGAATCCTGAGGGCGGCGATCCGCCGGCCGTCCATCGCTACCACCTCGAGCTCTCCACCCGGAATCGGGACCCGATCGCCCATGCGCGGTAACCGCCCGAGCTTCGCGAACGCGAAGCCGCCGAGCGTGGTCCAATCACCCTCCGGAATCTGGAGGCGATAGTCGGAGCGTACGTCGATGAGTGACAGCGATCCGGCCAGCTCCAGCACTCCGTCCGTAATTACCGACTCGCGGGCGGCGGAGTCGTACTCGTCGGCGATGTCGCCGATGACCTCTTCCACCAGATCCTCCATCGTCACGATCCCCGCCGTTCCGCCGTATTCGTCGAGCACGATCGCCATGTGGGCGCGGGTCCGGCGCAGGTCGTCGAGCACGCGCTCGGCCGGCCGGCTGTCCGGTACGTAGAGCGGGTCGCGCACGAGATCCGCGAGGTTGAAAGGTGACTGACCCGTGTGAAGCCAGAGATCCTTGGCGAGAAAAATTCCGACCACATCGTCGAGAAACTCGCGGTACACCGGATAGCGCGAGTACCGCTCGCGCCGGATTACCTCCCACACTTCCTGCTCGGTCGACTCGATGTCGAGCGCGACGAGCTCGGTGCGCGGCCGCATCACATCGCGCGCTTTCTTTTCGTGGAAATCGAGGACGCCGGCGAGCATCGCGCGGTCGGACTCGTCCAGCGTGCCACCGGCGTGCGCCTGGATCACGAGAAGCCGGATCTCGTCGGGCGTCGTGCCTTCGTGCGAGCTGGCGGGGTTGATGCCGAACAGCCTGAGAAGGGAGTTCGCCGCGCCGTTGAACACCCAGATGAAAGGCGCCATGAACCGCGAGAAAACCAGCAGCGGCGCCGCGACGGTTCGAGCGGTTGTCTCGGGTGCGGTGAGCGCGAGCGTCTTCGGCGCCAGCTCGCCCAGCACGATGTGGAGGAACGTGATCAGGAAGAACGCGATCGGGATGGCGAAGGCATGGTGAGCGGCGGGAGGCACGTCGAGCCCGACGGATCTCAACAGCCTATCGATCAGGCTCGCCAGCGCTGGCTCACCGATCCACCCGAGAGCCAGTGAGGCGATGGTGATGCCGAGCTGGGTGGCGGCGATGTAGCGATCCAGATTCGCCAACCCCACCTGCACGTTGCGCGCGCCGCGCATACCGCGCGCGGCCATCTCATCGATCTTGCTGCGCCGGGCGGCGACGAACGAGAACTCAGCCGCCACGAAGAACCCGTTGAGCGCCACAAGACCGAAAACGGCAACCAGGCCCGCGGACGCAGCGCCCATGGACGGAGGATCGACGGACGGAGCGACAGTTAACCCGAGCAGCATGAGCGTGTAATCTATATAGTAGTAGGCACTTAGGCTCTCGCCCCAGCTCTTGTCCGACGCCTTACCCGTTCCGACTTGACCCAGCTGCGTTCCGCCGTCCCAGTCTCACCAACTTCTCCCGCGCCGGCCGTTGGGCCACCCCTCCCGGCTTCGCTCGGAGGTCAGAGCCGGGTTCTGCGCGTTCTCTACCTTGGCCGGTTCTCCGTGGCGACGGCGATCTTCGTCGCCGCCATCGTGGTGTGGGGCGCTGCCGACACCACCGCGACGCTGATAGCGACGCTCGCTTTCGTGTTCACTCTCGTCTTCACCGGCGCATCGCTCATTCGTAGCGAGCGCGCCGAAACCCCGCCGGACAAGACTTTTTTTTATGTCCAGACCCTGTTCGATCTCCTTCTCGTTACCGTGGTGGTTTACCTCACGCAAACCGGAACGCCGTCACAGCTGGCGCCACTCTATATCCTGGTCATCGCCGTCAGCGCGCTCCTCATTCCTCCATCCGGAGTGCTGCTGGTAGCCGCACTCGGCAACGTTCTCTATTTCGCGGTAACGCTTCTCGGGAATCTGGTGTTCGATCTGTCCGTTCTCGTCCAGCTGACGATTTTCGGGGCGGTCGCGCTCGGATGCGGCTACATCGGCGCGCGGCTGCGCGCGGCCAACGCCGGCCGCGAGGAGATGGCGGCCGAGCTTGCCGCGTTCAGGTTGCGGGAAGCGGACATCGAGCGACTGCACACCAGGGCGGAAAGACTCGAAGCGGTCGCGGAGCTCAGCGCATCACTGGCGCACGAGATCAAGAACCCTCTCGCCTCGATTCGCAGCGCCGCCGAGCTCCTGGCGCGGATTCCTGCCGCGGACGACGATACGAGGACACTGACGCAGCTCGTGCAACGCGAATCCGACCGCCTCTCGCGTCTCCTCTCGGAATTTCTCGATTTCGCCCGCACGGAGGTTACGCGGGTCAGACGCGTCGACGTGATTGAAATCGCCCGTCACGCCGTGAGACTCGTCTCGGCTCACCCCGATAATCCCCGGAACGTCACTGTCCGCGAACTGTTTCCTTCGAGCCCACTGATCGTCGTTGGCGATGATGATCTGCTCCATCGCGCGATCTTCAACCTCCTCCTCAATGCAGTGCAGGCATCCCCGCCGGGCGGAGAGGTTCGGCTCGAGGCAGCGGAGCTGGCACCGCACCAGCTTCCTCCGAGGGCAGCCCGCTTCACTCGAGGCGCGATCATGATCACGGTGAGCGATGAGGGCACCGGCGTCGACGAATCGGTAAGGGAAAGGCTGTTCGAGCCGTTTGTCACGACCAAGACTGGTGGCAGTGGCCTTGGTCTGTCCATCGCGCACCGCGCTATCGAAGCACACCACGGCTTCATCATCGTCGATTCCGCCCAGGAAGGGTCAAGAGGCGCGAAGTTCACGATGATCCTCCCGAAGCTGGGGGCCGGAAGGAAGGGCACGTCCCCGACGCCGGTAGCCCAAGCCGGCTGATGACTGCCAGCCCGACGGTGCTCGTCATCGATGACGAGGTAGGGATACTTGACACCCTTCGGATCCTGCTCAGAAACGAGGGATTCGTCCCGCACATCGCGCTTGGCGGCAAGAAGGGGCTGGAGCAAATCGCGTCACTCAAGCCGGACCTCATTCTCACCGACGTCAGAATGCCCGATGTCACCGGCCTCGACATCCTCGCGTCGGTACGCGCTCACGACCCCGATGCGGTCGTTATCCTCATGACCGCCCAGGCAAGTCTTCAGTCGGCGATCGGGGCAGTGAACAACGGCGCTTTCTATTACATCCAGAAACCGTTCAAGAACGACGAGCTCGTCGCGATCGTAAGGCGTGCCGCCGAGCACCGGAACCGCCGGCGCAATATGCCGGGCACGAAACCGGACGTGAAACGCCGTAACGGGTCGCCAAAGCCGCTGGGCGCCAGCAAGCCATGGCTGGACGCATTACACGTCGTCGAGATGGTAGCCGATACTGATTCGACCGTCCTGCTGCAGGGCGAGTCGGGAACCGGTAAGGAAGTCGTTGCCCGCTACATCCACGACCTGTCCAGACGGGCTGGGAACCCGTTCGTCTCCATCAACTGCGGCGCTCTACCCGAGAACCTTCTCGAGAGCGAGCTGTTCGGCCACGTCAAGGGGTCGTTCACCGGTGCTTCGCGCGACAAGGAAGGATTGTTTTTCACGGCGGCGGAGGGGACGTTCTTCCTCGACGAGATCGGCGAAACGACTCCGGCGATTCAGGTGAAGCTTCTGCGCGTGCTTCAGCAGCGCGAGGTCATACCTGTAGGCGCGACCGAGGCAAAGCCCGTGAATGCGCGACTCATCGCGGCAACGAATCGCGATCTCGAGGAACAGGTTCGTATGGGGCACTTCCGCAGTGACTTGTTCTACCGGCTGAACGTGGTGTCCATCGTACTGCCGCCGCTCCGGGACAGGCCCGGGGACATTCCATTACTGGCGGAGGCGTTCCTGGAGCGTATTGCCGCGGGGCGCAATGAGGAACCGCGCAGACTGGAGCCGGAAACGATTGAAACGATGTCGGCTTATCACTGGCCGGGCAACGTACGCGAGCTGGAGAACGCGCTGGAGCGCGCCGCCATTTTGAGCACGGGATCCTCGATTCCCGTCACCGCCCTTCCCGAGAAGGTGAGCGAGCGCAAGGGCGAGCGGCTGATCGGCCCTGACGCCAGGCCGAATCCTACCCTGGATACGATCGAGCGTGCCTATATCCTCTGGGTCCTCGAGAACGAAGGAGGCAACAAGCCTCGCGCCGCGGAGATTCTCGGGATCGATCCATCAACGCTTCACAGAAAACTTTCACGCTATGACTCGGACAAGTAGGTAATGCTCACGCCAGTCACTCCCCTCAAAAAAACGGAGATGATCGTCTCCGTGCTGATACCGGTTTACAACGAGGAAGACACCGTCGCCGAGATCGTCGAGCGCGTGCGGGCGACGCCGTACAGCAAGGAGATCATCTGCGTCAACGACTGTTCTACCGACGGCACCCGCGCCGTCCTCGATCGGCTGCTCGCGGAGGGCAAGGTTCAGCGGGTGATCCATCAGGAGCGGAACCGCGGGAAAGGCGCGGCGATACGCACGGCGATAGCGGCCAGCCGGGGCGACATCGTGATCGTGCAGGATGCCGATCTCGAATACAACCCATCGGATTGGCCCGCTCTTTTCGCGCCGCTCATCGAGGGGCGCGCCGACGCCGTCTTTGGCTCGCGGTTTCTCGGCGGAACCCACAGGGTGCTTTATTACTGGCACTCCGTCGGTAATGGTCTGCTCACCACCCTCAGCAACATGTTCAGTAATCTCAACCTCACCGACATGGAGTGCTGCTACAAAGCAGTGAGAGGCGACCTCGCCCGGTCGCTGCCGCTCAAGTCGGAGCGCTTCGGGTTCGAGCCGGAGATCACTGCCCGCCTGTCCAAGGCGAACGCGCGGATCTTCGAAGTCCCGATCGGCTACTCGGGACGCACCTACCAGGAAGGAAAGAAGATCACGTGGCGAGATGGGGTGGCGGCACTCGTGCACATCATGAGGTACAACCTGTTTCCATAATCGCGATGCGGCGAGACCGGCTGGCTGCGGTCTCGATCGCCGCCCTCGCCCTGGCCGCGTCTGCCGCCAGCGTGACCAACGGCTTCGCGTACGACGACGTCCACGTCATCGCGACGAACGAAACGGTCCACTCCCTGGCTCGGTGGTGGCAGCTATTCACCGAGAGCTACTGGCCACCTGAAAAGAGCGGCGAGTTGTACCGCCCGTTCACGATGCTGAATTTTGCGGCGCAGTGGGTAATCGGCGGCGGCAGCCCCCTTGTTTTTCATCTCACCAGCATCCTGCTCTACGCCGTGGTATGCTCGGCCCTCTTCTGGGTGGCGGTCGCGCTGGTTCCGCTACCCGCGGCGTGGCTCGCCAGCGCGCTATTCGCCGTGCACCCTCTCCACGTGGAAGTGGTTGGGAACGTCGTTGGCCAATCCGAGCTGTGGGCAGCGCTGTTCATGTTCGGCGCGCTCGGAATCTTCCTTCGGGCGCGAATGCGTGGCTCATTGCTCCCCAAAGAGACCTTGGCCATTGCTCTCTCGTACGGTCTCGGGCTTCTCTCCAAGGAGCACACAATTGTGCTGCCGCTTGTTCTCCTGGCGGCCGAGCTCGCCGTCGCGCCGCGCGAGCAGAGGTTGCGGGCCCGGCTGACCGAGCTGAGGCCGCTGATTTTGCTGCTCGCGGCCGTGGGGGTTGCCTACCTCTGGGTGCGCTTCAGCGTCCTGGCGACGACGCGAGGGATGCCCCCCGAAGTGACTCCGCTTTTCGCGAGCCAGCCCTTCGGCGCAAGGGCGCTGACGATGCTGACCGTCGCACTGGAGTGGATACGTCTCTTCTTATGGCCGGCGAGCCTCTCGGCGGACTACTCTCCGCGTCGCATTGAGCTGGTGACAACGCTTACACCCAATGTTCTCGTCGGCGCTGGAATTATCGCCTTGATGTCGGTGATTGCCTGGAAGGCCCGGCGCTCAGCACCGGTCGCTACGTTCGCCATTCTCTGGCTCGGGACGGCGCTCCTGATTCCCAGCAATCTCATTGTGGCGACGGGTTTC
>DASTTD010000129.1:0-2762 GCA_035760325.1 Gemmatimonadaceae bacterium | reverse complement strand
TGAGTACACTCCTGAAAGCATTGGCGAGCGCCTGTCGGTGAGAAACTTCATGGATGGACTACGCTCTACAGGCGTGGAGACCGGAGGGCACGCGCCTTATGGTCAGCGCGCGAAGCAGGCGTTCGCCAACGCGCTGGACCGGGCGCTAACCCGAGCCGCGCGGAAGGGTTGATCCTGCATTCGTACAGGCTGCCAACGGGCGCGGGCAAAGACATAGTGTCCAAAGGCCCATCCAATCGCTCCGCCGAAAACAGCGCCGATCGCGATGTTCTCTCCCCGCCCGGGCGGAGAGCCCAGACCCGGAGATTCGCCAGCGTCGCCGTGCGCGGCAGCGCCGGCAATCGCGCCAAGAATTGCTCCGATGCCTGCGCTCGTGAGAACCGTGCGTGAGCGGGACCGGGGAGCGGTGTGGAGCTCGAGTGTTCGAATTTCCCTGACAGCCACGCGCTGACGCGTCAGGGAGCTGCCTGTTTCCAGCCAGACCACTGAATCGATTTCCTGTGCAAGGCGTCCCTCGAAGGCGTGGAGGGTCGTGTCAGTCACTCTGAGTCGTGCGCCGATCGGAAGCGAGCCTAGAGCCGTTTGGGGATGCGCAGTATCCGGCGTCTGCGCGCGTGCGGATGGCAGCTCAGTCATAGCGCCGAGAACCAGGAGCAACGGGAAAACGATTTTCATGCGTGAAGACCAACGGAGCGCGATATCGCGCGCGCGATCTTGGCGCCGCCTTCGACAGAGGGCTCGATTGGGTTCGCGTAGTCCGACGGCTCGGTGCACACGAGACGCAGCTCGATGACCTGCACCGCGTGCTCCGCAGCCAGCCTGAGGATGGCATCGTTGAATACCGCGAGGGCGGTCGCGGCGATCCGGCGCAACGGTGGCTCGAGATTTCCGTTGTAGATCGTGCACACCGTCAGCGGGGGCCGTCCTGTGATGAGCCTCGCCAGCATCTGACGGTATCTTCCCTCGAATTCCTCCGCCGCATCCGCGATCCAGCCGAGTACCTGTGCGCTGGAGCTCGCGCGTCGCTCGAGGAGATCGAAGTGCCCAAGCACGTCGTTTCCGCCGGCGCTCACCACGAGGTGCGTCGCATCGCGGGGCAGCCGTTTCAGCTGCGCCGGCACTTCGCTGATGATCGCGCCATCAATGGCAAGCAGTGAAGCCGATGACCCTGCCGGCAGCAGACGGCGCAGGTGCGTGATGACGTCCGGCCCGCCATTGACATAAGCACCGTTGTCGAAGATGGAATCCCCGAGCAGAACAATGTGCGTCACTGTCGGAAGATACGCATGGCGCAGACGCCGCGCGCACTATGGCTATCTTATCGCTCATGAATGTACACGAGCCGGCAATTATCGTCGGTGCCGGTCCCATTGGCCTTGCCTGCGCGATCTCCGCGCGACGGCGTGGGATCGACCCTCTCGTGATCGACGCGGGCGCCGTGGTCAATTCGATCGTCCACTATCCGATTGGAATGACGTTCTTCACCACGCCGGAGCGACTGGAGATCGGCAACCATCCCATCGTGTGCGCCGGAGCGAAGCCAACCCGTGAAGAAGCTATGATGTACTACCGCGGCATCGCGCGCGCGGAGGATCTCCGGATCAGAACCTTTGCGCGCCTCGCGAAAGCGGCTCGAACCGGTGACCGCATCCGCTGCGTTCTCGAAACGGCGAACGGGCCCGAAGAGATCACGTGTGAACAGCTGGTCCTCGCCACCGGATACTTCGACCGACCCAATCGCCTCGGCGTCCCGGGCGAAGATCTTCCGCACGTCCGCCACTACTTCGACGAAGCACATCTCGGCTGGGGACTCGACGTCGTGGTGGTCGGAGGAAAGAACTCGGCCGTCGAGGCAGTGTTGCAGCTGTATCGCGCCGGCGCACGCGCGACATTGGTGTATCGGGGAACCGTGCTCAAGCCGAGCATCAAGTACTGGCTCCGGCCCGATCTCGAGAACCGAGTCAAGTTCGGCGAGATCGACATGCGGCTCGGTGCGTCGGTTCTATCGATCGAACCGGGTGCCATGACGCTACGCACCGCTGATGGTGAGACGGAGCGCATTCCCGCGGACCGGGTTTATCTGCTGACAGGATTCACTCCCGACTTCGAGCTGTTCCGCTCGATGGGAATCGAGCTCGATCCCGTGACGGAGCGGCCCGTGCTCAATCCCGATACGCTCGAGACGAACGTTCCAGGAATCCACATGGCGGGGAGTATCGTGTCAGGCCGCGCGATCTCCGAGGTCTTCATCGAGAACGGGCGTTACGACGGTGAAAAGATCTTCGGCGATCGTGTCGCGCGCAGGCGAGCGGCCGAGGCGTATGAGGAAACGCCCCGGCCGGTCGGCGAGTGAGATTCTAGGTCCGGGACGACCTCCTCTGATCCGCGAGCACCTCGCCAAGGGCGTCCAGCCGTTCTGACCAGAACACCTTCAGACGATTCGCCTTCGCAGCGTCAGGGAGCTTCGTGTGTGCGAGCGCTACCGAGCTTTTCGAGCCTCCTTTCGGCGTAAAACCGACGACCACGATGGTGCCGTCTTCCCAGCCGAGGCGCATTGTCTTGGGCGCGTTCGCAGTGCGGACTTTGGCGTTTGCGCTTTTGAGCCAGCGGCGGCGCGTACCGGCATCGGCCCAGGCATCGAAGAGCGTTTTAACGGGCACGTTATAAGTGCGCGATTTGCTCGCCTCATAGCTGCCGTCGAGTCGCTGGCCGCGAGCGCGAATCCCCTTGATGCGCTCATAGCCGACGGTGACGGCCTGTGA
>DASTTD010000128.1:0-12590 GCA_035760325.1 Gemmatimonadaceae bacterium | reverse complement strand
CGCGTGAACTGGTGGTGATAATCGTGCTTCAGCTTTGTCTGATATACGTCCCACCCTTCGAACGATCCCGTGGTCTTCAGGCGGTAATCGTCCTCCGGCAGCATGTCCGTCACGTAGATGTCGAGCCAGCCATCGTTGTTGATGTCGGCCATATCCAGGCCCATCGACGAGTAGCTGATGGACGGCATCTGCCGCTCGATGTCTTCCCTGAAGGTGCCGTCGCGGCCGTTGATGTAGAGGTAATCGCGCTCGAAGAAATCGTTGCTCACGTAGATGTCCGGCCAGCCATCGCGGTTGACGTCGCCGACGGTCACGCCGAGCCCGAAGCCGATCTCGCTGCCGTAGATCCCCGCCTGCTCGCTCACGTCGGTGAAGCGCTTTCCATCATTTCGAAACAGCTTGTGGCCGCCGAGGCTGTTGCGAATGTGGCGGATGTTGCGGAGGCCGAAGCTGGCCGCGGGCCGGAAGGAGTTGTTGACGAGATAGAAATCGAGATCCCCATCGCGGTCGTAATCGAAGAACGCGGCGTGAGTCGAGTATCCTTCGTCGGCGACGCCGTACGCGCGCGCCGCCTCCGTGAAGCGGGGAATTCCTTCCCTGTCGGGGCCGGTGTTGATGTAGAGCTCGTTCGCCCGCCGCTGTCCCGTCACGTTTCCGGCGTAGCAGACGTAGATGTCGAGAAGCCCATCGCCGTTCACATCCGCGAAGGTGGCGCCGGTCGCCCAGAAGCCCTCGCCTTCGACCCCGGCCCTCTCCGTCACATCACTGAACCGATAATCGCCTTTGTTCAGGTAAAGCTTGCTCCCGCCCTGGTTCGAGGTCAGGAACAGCTCCGGCAGACCGTCGCCCGTCAGGTCCGCCAGCGCGACACCGCCGCCGTTGTAGAAGTTGCGGTAGGTGAACACGTTCATCTCACGCGTGTCGGTGAGACGGTTCTCGAACCGCACCCCGGTGTAGCTCGATGGCAGGCGCGTGAAGAGGCGCCCGTCGTTGGGCGGGGCTTCGCCGGCTTCCCTTGCCGACACATCCGTGCGCGAGCAGGCGGGAAAAGTGAACGCGACTGAGAGAACGAGAAGGACTCTCAGAGCGGCAAGTTCTTTCATCGCCGGACTGCTGACCGGCTTAAGGCACCATAGCCTGCTCCCCGTGAGGAGAGCAGGCTATGGCGTGAAAAAATAATCGTCAAATTGTCAACACCACTCCGGCTTAATACCCCGGGTTCTGCTCGAGCTGGGGATTCGTGCCGATCTGGGTCTGTGGAATGGGCATCAGCACCTTGTAGGGCTCAGTAACGGTCTTGTTGAACCAGGTGCTGGTCCACCTGCCGTACCGGATCAAATCCGTGCGACGCTTCGACTCGGCGGTGAGCTCGAACAAGCGCTCGTTCATGATCGCGGTCCTGACATCAGCCTGTGCGGTCACGGTGACCGGCTGCGGCGACGCGAAGTTGCGGGCGCGAACAGCGTTGAGAAGAACCAATGCCTCGCCCGTACGCCCGAGCTCGTTCAGTGCCTCGGCCTTGACCAGCATGACTTCGGCAAGGCGGAAGTGCGCGTAGTCGTTTCCGTTTTCCTGCGCGACGTGGTTCGGATCGACCGGCCACTTGGCGATGCGCACACCCGCGCCTTCTCCTGCCTGGGTCGGGTCGGGAATGGCTGGATCGAAAATCAGCGGATTACCCGCGCGGTCGTTGACCGGCGCACCGGTTTCGAGGTTGAACTGCCGTCCCTCGAGGAATATCTGCCGCCGCTGATCGTTCGGGTCGAAAGCATTGTAGGTCTCGGCGATCGTCGCGAAGCCGTTCCACGGTGAGGGAGTGAACTGGTTGTAGTGCAGCGCCCGCATCAGGAAGTTGAGTCCCAGGCCCCCAGCCGGAATGAACTTCACCGCCATGATGATTTCAGGCGACAGGTGGTTATCCGCCGTAAAGTTCGAGCGCCAGTTCGAAGCGAGGCTGTAAACGCCGGAGTTGATGACCCGGTCCGCCGCATCGACTGCATCCTGCCAGCGCGCACCCCCTCTTTGCAATCCGGCCGCCGTGACGGTTCCGGTGAAGACTTCGGCGTTCAGGTAGAGGCTCGCCAGAATCGCATCAGCGGCGCCTCGCGTAAGCCGTCCGTTCATCGCCGCCGGCCAGGTGGCCGGCAGAACCGTGCGAGTCGCGTTCAGCTCGCTCTCGATGAAGTTGAAAACCTCGGCTCGGGTATTCCGGGGCCTGGCTTCGATCGCGACATCCGTCACGATTGGTACACCGCCGAACAGATCCTGCAAGAGGTAGTAGTAAAACGCCCGTAGCGTGCGCAGCTCGGCCTGCACTACTTCCTTGCTGGGGAAGTTGCTGTTCTCGATTGCTGACAGCACTACGTTCGCTTTGGCGACGCCGGCAAACAGGCTGTTCCAGGCTCCGTTGATGAGGCTGAGTGTAGCAGGGCTGTTGGGCTCGAAAGTCTGGCGATCGAGGTCGAGCCACTGCCCGTTGTCGTACCAGTCCGTGCCGCGGGTGGGGACGATGATCTCGTCCGAGGTGACCTCCGACACGTTGTAATAGTCGTCGGTCGTGGAACGGAGCTGGGCATAGACCGACGCCAGTCCGCCGATTACCTCGGCCTCGTTGGTGTAGAAGTTTTCCGGCGAGATGGCGCTTTCCGGCACCTCCGTCAGATCCGTGCACCCCAGAACGGGGGCGAGAAGGAGCAGGGTAAAGAATCCCGCCGATCTCATTCGATTGTTCATGGATGATTTTCTCATAGGTTCCTCAGAAGGCCACACGAGCGCCCATTGTGATAGTGCGGGGACGCGGATAGTGAAGATAATCCATGCCCCGTGTCGCAAGACCGGCATCGGTATGGACTTCCGGATCGTATCCGGTGTAATCCGTGAGCAGCGCCAGATTGTCGGCGGACAGGAATACCCTCGTTCCGCGCGCCGTTCCGGTGAATCGAGGCAGGTTGAACGTGTACCCCACTGTGACATTCTGGAGCCGGATGAACGATCCATCCTCGATCCAGCGATCGGAGTAGATCGCCGGCTCGCCGATGGCGACTCCGTCGTCGAGAGCCGAGCGCAGGAAGTTCTTGCCCTGACGCGCACTGGTTTTGGTCGAGTACACCAGGGCGGTTGTATTCAGCACATCCATTCCCTGGTAGCTGTTGACGTGCACGCTCATGTCGAACGGGCCGAAATTGCCCTGGCTGCGAAGACCAAGAGTGAAATCCGGGTTCGCGTCGCCGATGATGACGAAATCATCTCCACCGGGGGCGGTGGTCGTTCCGGTGATCTCGCGGCTCGTCACGTTGCCATCGGCATCGCGCGTGACGGTATACTGATTGAACAGCTGCCGGCCCTGCGCGTCGATGCCCGCGAACTGCGGACCGAAGAAGGTTCCCAGCGGCTGGCCGGGGATGATTCTCTGCGACGGCGCGTCCGACTGGCCCGGGCCGCTGATGGCTCCGGTGATGATAAATGGCCGGCCGCCAAGATCGATGACTTCATTTCGATCCCTGGAGAAGACCAGGCCCGCCGTCCAGCTGCGCTCAGGCCGGCTGATCAGCTGGGCGTCGAGGCTGAACTCGACACCGGTGTTGCGGACGCTTCCGATGTTCTCGAGGCGATCCGACGCCACTGCCGGCTGCGGCACCGCGACTCTCAGCAACAGATCGTCGGTGTTCTTTCGGTAGAATCCAAGGGTACCGGTGAAGCGGTTGTTCATCAGGCCGTAGTCGAGCGCGAAATCGGTTCCGGTCGTCTCCTCCCACTTCAGGTTGGGGTTCGGGTTCTGGAACGGAGCAAAGCCGGTAATCGCCTGGTCTCCGAATGCGTACCGGGAACCACCATCGGCCTGGAGGAGAATCAGCGACGCGTATGGCGGAACTGCCGGGTTGCCGACCTTCCCCCAGCCTGCGCGCAATCTCAGCTCCGAGAAAGGACCTGTCGGAACAAAACCGGTCTCAGTGAGTCGGACCGATCCGGAGATGGCGGGGAATACCGCCCATTTGTTGCCCACTCCAAACTGGGAGGCGCCATCGCGGCGCACTACGCCCGTCAGGAAGAAGCGATCCATCAGGCTCCAGTTCGCCCTGCCGAAAAACGACACGAGGCGGCTTGATTCGCGATAGGAGAATGGTGGCACCGGCGTCACGCCACCGGCGAGATTGTCGAAGCCCAGGGCGTCGGTGGTGAATCCCCGCGCTTCGGCGCCGAAATCAGAGCGAGTGAAGTCGTTGTACTCGTATCCACCCACGACCTCGAAATCCTGGTTGGTGGAGTACTGGGGGTTGAAGGTAAGAAGTGTCTGCAGCGTAAGTGACGTGTTGTCGCGATTCGTCTGGTTGGCGCGACCCGAGAATTCCGCGCCCACCGGGCTGATTCTCGGCCAGTAGATCCGGCGTGACCCGTCGGTGCGATCGACGCCGACATTGATACGGCCCGTGAGGGCGGTGAAGATATCCAGGTCGGCCGAAGCGTTGCCGAGCACTCTGGTGGACTTTCCGAAATCCTGGATCTGCTCCGCCAGCGCCACTGGATTGCGCACCGACTGGGAGCCGGACCCGATCTCGAAGAAGCTCGTATTCCCCGCCGCATCGCTCACACGGACCGGATGCGTGGGATTGAAGTTGATGGAATTGAAGAGTACCCCACCCTCGAAACCACCCGTATTCTCGTAGGGCACGTAGTCGTCAGCCACCTGCGACCCCGTGAGGTTGAGGCCGAGCCGAAGCCGTCCGTCGACGGCCTGGTGGGTGCCGTTGATTCGCGCCTGATACCGCTTCAGGCCGCTCGACAGGACGACGCCCTTCTGATTCAGATAGTTGAGCGACGCACGATACTGGGTATTCGCCGATCCGCCCGCGAACGAAACATTGTGGTTGAAGTTGGAGCCATTGCGCAGAATCGCGTCTTCCCAGTCCGTGCTTGCCGTACCGAGGCTCGCAAGCTGCGCCGCCGTCATCCGGCCGGCCGCAACCTCTGCCTGCACGAATGACCGGTATTCGTCCCCGCTCAGCACGTCCAGCTGCTTGGGCGCGGAGGATGTCCCTGCCTGGAACTCGTACTCCATCGTCGGACCGCCGGCGGAACCCCTCTTCGTCTCGATCAGGATCACGCCGTTCGCGGCGCGCGCCCCGTAGATCGCGGTCGCCGCCGCATCCTTGAGGACCGAGATCGATGCGATATCGGCAGGGTTGAGGAGATTCATCGGATTGCGCGGAAGCGGAGGGGAGCCACCGATTCCGATACCCGCTGTCTGAGTCTCGACGTTCGCTATCGGAATTCCGTCGATCACGTAGAGAGGCTCGTTGCTGGCGCTGATCGAGGTGCCGCCGCGAATTCTGATCTGCGCGCCCGAGCCCGGCTCACCACTGTTCTGGGTGATGGTGACACCGGCGGCGCGACCCTGGATCATATTGGTGACGTTGACCGGCACACCGACATTCGCAGCGTCGGCATCGATGGTCGACACCGATCCGGTAATCGCAAGCCGGCGCTGCGTGCCGTAACCGGTGGTCACGACCTCTTCGAGTATCGCGACGCGCCGGTCGAGACCGAAGTTCACGACCGCGGTGCCGCCCGGAGTTACCGTTACGACCTGCGCGGGGGCGCCGAAACCGATTCGCCGTGCGCGAACCGTGTGCGTACCGGTCGGCACTGCGCCGATAACATAAGAGCCGTCAGCTCCTGTGACGGCTCCTCGGCGTGCACCTTCCACGAATACGCTGACATCGGCAAGGGGCTGATTCGTCACGCTGTCGACGACCACACCCCTGATGGTTCCGGTAACATCCTGCGCGCCGAGCGGCGTCAGGGCTGGGGCGCAGAAGAATGCGCCGGCCAGAGCAAGAAGAAAGAAGCGACGGACCACTACCATAGGCGGTGCCCTCCAACGGGGCGGAGCGTGATGCGGCAGCTCTCACTACCAGAATGTAGGGAGAGAGAAAAAGCTGTGGCCCCCATTATTTGCTTCAAAGGTTTATTTGTCAAGCAATTCCGCGCGGCCTCGTGGCGGTCGGCGGGTCTTTTGCGCCCGTGTGCTGATCGCCCAGCCTGGGGAGCGCGGAGCTTGTCTCGCGCGCGATTCCTGCTCAGCTCGGATGGCCTCTATGTGTCGAGGTGAGGCGAAGGTGTCCTCTACGACCGCTGGTCCTCGCCTGCCGCTGCGCGGCACCGCGCCGGTGCGGCGCTGGCTGCGGAGGCGGTCTACGAGGACACCTTCGCCTCACCTCAGCCGGAGTCTTGATCCGCCCACGCGCCCGGCCTGTTCCGCGCGCTGCTTTCAGGTCCGCGCGCCCCTCTGGTCAACCGCCCGCGCGATCAGCACCGCGCGACCGCCGAGCAGGGTCGCGCAAATCGTTTGACACGAGGCGCTGGAACAGCGGCCCTCAGACTGGTCGATCCCGTGAGGGGGAGTCGGAGGGAGTCCTGCCAAGCGAGTTTCAGCGAGCGACCAGGAGACCAGCGACCTCCCCGCGGAGCGGGCGGTCGCGCTTTGGGCTCCGCCCGAGCGAGCGTACTCGCGGGCAGGACGCCCTCCGGCTCCCCGACGCGATGATCCCAGCGTAGTGCAGAATGCAGTGCCTCCGGCACTCGAGGCCGATTCAATCGGCCGCATGAGGTTCAATTCGAGACCCGCGAGCGATAAACTAAGGAATCGTGCGGTTATCGCTTCGCTTCGTCATTCCGCTCATGCTGGTCCTCGCGGCGCTCGCCTACTCGGTGATGCCGCTCGTCGACAGGCTGACAGTTCGCTGGTTCGTGCGGGATCTCAACCTCCGCGCGAACCTCGTCGCGAACACTATAGATGGCCCGCTCCAGGCCCTCGTCGCCGCCAACGATACCGCCGCGATCGGCCGGTTCTTCTCGCGGATCACCCAGGACGAGCGCATGTACGCGATCGGCGTCTGTCCCGGCGATCGGATCGAGCCTGTCAGCACCGAGTCCCTCCCCGCCGAAATTACCTGCGCGAACCTCGACGCCTATTCAGATCCCGCTGGGACCCTCATCACCCTCGCCCAGGGCTCGCTGCTGGTTTCCGTGCATCGGCTGACACCGCTGCCTCCCGCCGCGCTGCCGACGCCGGTCCTCGATACGCTTGCGCCCCCGGCTCCAACGGCCGCGGTGACCCCGCTGGTCGGCAACCTCGTTCTCGTTCACGACATGAGCTTCGTCCAGCGCCGGAGCGAGGAGACGAGGCAATACGTCTTCTATTTCTTTCTCGTTCTGGGCCTCGTCGTATCGCTCATCACCGTCGTCATCGCGCAGCTGAGCTGGCGCGGGTGGGTACAGGGCATTCAGTCGCTGATGCGCGGCGAAGGGCTCCTTCGTCCGACTCAGGGCACCGACGACGGAGAGCTCGGCCCGATCGCCGACGATCTCCGCGCGCTCGTCCGCGATCTGCAGGCCGAGCACCGGCTTCGGGACGAAGAGCAGCTGGCGTGGACTCCTGATACACTGCGGCAGATCCTCGATCGCGAGCTGCGGGGGCAGGATGTAATCGTCGTCTCCAACCGGGAGCCGTACATCCATGTCTGGCAGGACGGTTCGATCGTGATTCAGCGGCCGGCCAGCGGGCTCGTTACGGCGATGGAGCCCATCATGCGCGCGTGCTCCGGCATCTGGATCGCGCACGGGTCGGGCTCCGCCGATCGCGAGGTCGTCGACGGGCACGACCGCATCGCGGTTCCGGTGGAGGATCCCGCGTATCAGCTCCGCCGGGTGTGGCTCTCCAGGGAAGAAGAGGACGGCTACTACTACGGCTTCGCCAACGAAGGGCTCTGGCCGCTCTGCCACAACGCGCACGTGCGTCCGACTTTCCGGACCTCGGACTGGATCCAGTACGAAAAGGTGAATCGCAAGTTCGCGGACGCGGTGGTGGCTGAAGCGAAGTCTTCGGATCCGATCGTCCTGGTGCAGGACTATCATCTCGCCCTTTTGCCGCGGATGGTCACCGAGCGTTTGCCGGCGGCGACGATCATCACCTTCTGGCACATCCCGTGGCCGAATCCCGAATCCTTCGCCATCTGCCCGTGGCGTCACGAGCTCCTCGACGGCCTGCTCGGCTCTAGCATCCTCGGATTTCACACCCAGTTCCACTCCAACAATCTCGTCGACACGATTGACCGGCAGCTGGAAGCGCGCGTCGATCGCGAGACCTTCATCGTGTCCTACAAGCGGCAGCCGACGGCCGTGAAGCGTTATCCGATCTCGGTGGAATGGCCGCCGTCACCCGCCCTGACCGAGAAGTCGGTGGAAGAATGCCGGGCGGCGGTGCGCGAGCGTCACGGACTCCCGGCCGATCATATGATTGGAATCGGCGTTGACCGGCTCGACTACACCAAGGGGCTAGAGGAGCGATTCCGCGCGGTGGAACGGCTGATGGAGCTCCACCCCGAATGGGTTGGCAGGTTCACCTTCGTTCAGATCGCCGCACCGACGCGTGCGGTGATCGAGCAATACAAGAATTACGAAGAGCGAGTCCGCGCCATGGCGGCCCGGATCAACGAGCGCTTCGCGGTCGGACGTCACCCCGCGATCGTGCTTAGCGTCACTCACCACGAGCCGCACCAGGTGCACGAGTACTACCGCGCCGCGGATCTGTGCTTCGTGAGCAGTCTGCACGATGGAATGAATCTCGTGGCGAAGGAGTTCGTCGCGTCGCGCGATGATGAGCGCGCGGTCCTGATTCTCAGCCAGTTCACGGGCGCGGCGCGGGAGCTTCCGGAAGCGTTGATCGTGAATCCCTACGACGCCGACCAATGCGCATCCGCCTTGCAAGTCGCGCTCACGATGCCGATCCGCACCCAGCGCGCGCGGATGCGCCTGATGAGGGGCCTGATCCAGGAGTTCAACGTGTATCGCTGGGCGGGACGGATGCTGCTCGACGCCGCGACAATGCGCCGCCGTCGCAAGCTTCTGAGCCGCGTCCCTACCAGGTGGACGTCCTCCCGCCCGGGCACAGCGGCGTCAGCGCCAACAGACACTCCCGCCGAGCAGAGTGAGAGCTTCCGTTAGGCGGCGCGAGAGCGAAGGCGGACACCTCCGCCCGCGCCGCGCCCGAACTGGTCCCACCCGGTCGACCGGACTTCCCGTGCCCGATCCGGGTTGGGCGTTTTTCTTCGACATCGATGGCACTCTGGCCGATCTGGCGCCCACGCCGTCCGAAGTCCGGCTCGAGCACGACCTGCACCAGCTCATTCGTGATCTGTACCGCTCTTCCGGCGGCGCGCTTGCCCTCATCAGTGGCAGGTCGATCGACAGCGTTGACTCGATTTTCGGTGGGCCGCACTTTCCGGTCGCCGGACACCACGGGCTCGAGCGCCGGAGCGCGGCGGGAAAGATCTCGCGCCACGACGCCACATCGGAGAAGCTGGAGATCGCGCGGGCCCGGCTTTCCGCGATCGTCGTTCGTCATCGGGGCCTTACCCTCGAGGACAAGGGCTTGTCGCTGGCCCTTCATTATCGTGCCGCGCCGGCGCTCGCTTCCTTCGCGCACCGGACAATGCGCGCCGTGCACTCGCACATGGGGCCGGAATACGCGATTCTCACCGGCAAGCGAATCATCGAGCTCAAGCCCAGTGGAAAGGACAAGGGAGAAGCGGTGCTGGAATTCATGGAAGAGCAGCCGTTCCGCGGTCGGACGCCGGTCTTCGTCGGGGACGACCTGACCGATGAGCACGGTTTCGCCGCCGTCAACGCGCTGGGCGGTCACTCGATCAAGGTCGGTCCCGGCAGGACGGCCGCGCGGTGGCGCCTCCGCGACGTGGAGGCGGTGCAGATGTGGCTCGAGCGGGCGACTAACCACGGCGACACGGCACGCGTTGTTTCACGGCGCGCACGCGTCGGGGGCGCCCGGTAGTGTCGCTCGATCTCGCGCTCATCGGCAACGGTACGATCGCCGCGCTCATCGATGCCGCCGGACAGATCACCTGGTGCTGCTTTCCGCGCTTCGATGGGGATCCCGCGTTCTGCTCCATGCTGAACGGAGGTGAAGAAGGCGACGATGAGTTCGGGCTTTTCGCCGTCGAGCTGGTAGACGCGGTCCGAACGGAGCAGGAGTACCTGGTCAACACGCCCATTCTCGTGACGCGCGCGTACGACGCCGAGGGCGGAGCGATCGAGCTCACCGACTTCGCGCCGCGCTTCAGGCAGTACGGCCGCATGTTCTGCCCGATGATGCTCGCGCGTCAGGTGCGACGGGTGTCCGGCAACCCGCGCGTGAGGATCAGGCTTCGGCCCGCTCGCGATTATGGCCGCGAAAGGCCGCGCACCACGACCGGCAGCAACCACATCCGCTATTACGGCGGCGACGTCGTGCTGCGGCTGACCACCGACGCCTCGACGACCGCGGTGCTCGACGAGACCCCGTTCTTTCTCGAGGACACGGTCACGATGCTCCTGGGGCCGGACGAGACAGTCGACGGAGCGGTCGGCGAGATCGGCCGGCATTTCATCGACGAAACGGCGTCGCACTGGCGCGAGTGGGTTCGCATACTGGCGATTCCGTTCGAATGGCAGGACGCGGTGATTCGCGCGGCAATCACGCTGCAGCTGAACGTCTTCGAGGATACGGGCGCGATCATCGCCGCCGTTACGACATCGATCCCGGAAGCACCGAACACCGTGCGCAACTGGGATTACCGGTACTGCTGGATTCGCGACGCCTACTTCGTGGTGAACGCGCTGAATCGCCTCGGCGCGACCCGAACGATGGAGCGGTACCTCTCCTTCATTCTCAACATCGTCGCCGGAGTCGAGGACGGACGTCTCAAGCCGTTGTACGGAATCAACGGCCGTTCCTCGCCCGACGAGTACGTTGCCGAGGGATTGTCGGGGTATCGCGGGATGGGGCCGGTTCGCATCGGGAACCAGGCACACCGCCAGGTCCAGAACGATGTATACGGTGCCGCGATTCTGGCCGCGCCCCACCTTTTCTTCGACAGACGCCTGGTGCGTCGCGGCGACGACACTCTGTTCCCGCGGCTGGAGGTGCTTGGTGAGCAGGCGACGATGCTCTTCGACCAGCCCGACGCCGGCATCTGGGAGCTGCGCGGAAAGATGCGTGTTCACACTTTCTCCAGCGTGATGTGCTGGGCTGGATGCGACCGCCTCTCACGGATCGCGCAGCACCTCGGCCTCATCGACCGCGCGGAATACTGGCGCGCCCACGCCGATCGCATGCGCGAGGTCATCTGCAGGCGTTCCTGGAACGAGAAGCTGGGCGGCTTCTCCGGAACGATGGACGGCGACACACTCGATGCGAGCCTGCTGCGGCTGCACGAGGTGGGATTCCTCGCCGCCGACGATCCCCGCTTCATCGGGACCGTTAACGCGATCGAGCGCGGCCTCAAGCGCGGCGATTTCATCTTCAGGTACACGGAGCAGGACGATTTCGGCGCCCCCGAGAATGCGTTCATCGTTTGCACGTTCTGGTACATCAACGCGCTGGCGGCGATGGGAAGAAAGGACGAGGCGCGCGCGCTGTTCGAGAAGGTGCTCGCCCACCGTAATCCGCACGGGCTGCTCTCGGAGGACATCGATCCCGAGACCGGTGAGCTGTGGGGGAATTTCGTGCAGACCTACAGCATGGTCGGCATCATCGACTCGGCGATACGGCTGTCGGCGGAGTGGGATCAGGTCTACTGAGAGAGAACTGGTTACTGGCCCACTTACGGGGGATCCAAGTGTTGAGTGATCAGTAGTGAGTTCAAGTGTGTCAGTCGTTGCGAGTTAAGACCTTTTACCAACAAAACACTCGGTACTTGAACTGATCAACTGATCGCTCATTACTTGGATCCCCTTTACGCGCTCTGGTGCCGAGCGACTCCCCGCTTGCTTCCGCATGCGCAGAACTCCAGTTTCTCCCGGCTATGGCTCACCCAACCGACGAGAAGGAGGTAGCATGACAACAATCGCAGGAAAAAGGCTTTCCCTCACGCTGGCGATGCTGGCTGTGGCAGCGTGCGCACCCGCCGTTACCGTGAATCAGCAGAGCGAGGAGGCGGCGATACGGGCCGTCGGGCAGGACTGGCAGCGGGCGGTAGCCGCGCGCGACGTCGACAGAATCATCTCGTTTCATGCTCCTGATGTTGTAATCATGAACCCCGGCAGTCCGGCCGTCACTGGGCTCGCGGGGGCTCGAACAGCCTGGACTGGACTCACGAGTATGCCTGGCGTTTCGCTCAACTGGACGCCTAATCGTATCGAAGTGACCAGTCCGACGACCGCCACCGAAACCGGGACGTTCAACCTCTCCTTCGACAGTCCGGGCGGCCGCATTACCGATAGAGGCAACTACGTCACACTGTGGCGGAAGATCGACGGACAGTGGCGGGTCGCGACTGACGCGGTCGTGAGCAGCACGCCGCTGGCGATGGGAGATCCGCTCGCATCGCTCGGCATCGACACGACCGGCATGGAGATGCGCGCCGGTGGATCGCTCACCTGGACGGATCTCGTCGTCCCCGGTTTCCCGGCCGGCGCCAAGCGCGCGGTGCTGCACGGCAATCCGGCCGGCACCGGGGACTACGTCCTGAGGCTGCAGTTCCCCGACGGTTTCCAGGTTCCCGTTCACTGGCACGCGAAAGCCGAGCATGTGACGG
>DASTTD010000127.1:0-5508 GCA_035760325.1 Gemmatimonadaceae bacterium | reverse complement strand
CGCGAGACCGGTGGCCACATCAATCCCGAGCCCCGCCACCTTCGCAGCTAGTCCAGCGAGGCCCGTGCGACGCGCGGCGCTGACGCCCACACCCATCCAATTCGGCAGCTTACTCAGTCCCAAGGCCTCAAAGTCGAGCCGCTCGGCCATAACCCTCGGACGCAGCGGCCTCACCCAGTTGGTGACGGCGCCCAGGTCGGTGTAGCCCAGCGCGGAGAACAAGCGGCGCGCAGCCGGCGCTACAGTGAG
The DNA here is from genome assembly GCA_035760325.1 of Gemmatimonadaceae bacterium. Taxonomy (GTDB): domain Bacteria; phylum Gemmatimonadota; class Gemmatimonadetes; order Gemmatimonadales; family Gemmatimonadaceae; genus UBA4720. The sequence continues at coordinate 5,259 of DASTTD010000127.1, read as the reverse complement.
AACCGTGGAACAGTCGAGATGCCTCGACAATTCCTTCACGACCAGATACCCGATCGGTCCGTTGCGATACTCGGGCAGCACCATCAGCCCCTTCACCCAATAGGCTGGCCGCTCGCTGACGCCGTCCCAGAGCCGCTGCGGGATGGACCCGCAATATCCGACAACGCGGCTTCCAGCAAGAACCAAAGCAGTTGGCGGCGGCTCTCCGGGTGCTGCGATATTTTCCGCCGCGCCTCGTCGAGTCGCCGCCACCACCGACTCGGCGGTCGCCGCGGGATTCCAGACCTCCCTATTGAAGGCGGCGATGGCCTCGGCATGCTCTTCCGTCGCGAGCGCTGTTACGATGCGCGAACCCGGCATCAGGCGAAGTACGACATCCGATTTGACTGGGCTCAGGGAACGAGCGCCTGACTCGTTTCGTCGGCCACCCCAACGGCGCTCGACGACGCATACACGACGCGTTGAACCTTGGCATCTCGAGCGGCGACCAGCACGTTCAAGACGCCTCCGCGCTCCAGAGCCTCCTCGACATTCCTGGGGTGCCCGGTGGAACCGTTGTCGAGGCCTGCTACCGCCTGCCCAAGCGAAAGCAGGCATTCGGGAAGGTTCGATCCTATGAAGCCCGCAACCCCGGTAACGAGCCAGGCCCGAGGGTTTCGCCTCAGGGATGCCAGCGCGTGATATCGATTCATTTTCCCCGGACGAAGAGAAGAAAAATGCGGATCAGCATAGCAATAGCATCTTCCATTCCGAATTACGCCTGGTTCCAGTTCGCGGGGCACTACCGCATTCGGGTTACCGAGAGTAAGCGACGGTCGCGCCGGACCTCGTGAGCCTGCCTGCGAGCTGTTCGTCGACCCTCACGCGCAAAACTATCTGACCATCGTCGGTTCGATGGCTGAGCACATTGCCAGTGCGATAAATCTCCGCCAGCAGCTTTCCGTTCTCCGCCGGGAGGCGGATCTCGGCGATCTCAGTTCCCTTCCTCGCAGCAGCGATGAGCGCCCGCCGGAGCGGCTCGAGGCCTCCTTCCGCGAGAGAGCTGACAAAAACGGCCGAGCCGGGCAGCAGATTCCCGATTCTTTCACGCAACGCCAACAGCTTCGCGACGGGTACGGCATCGATCTTCGAGAACACGTAAAGCACGGGCTTCTCCTTCGCGCCGAGTTCCCCCAGAACCTGATCCACCACCGTCCGCTGTTCTTCCCAATTCGGGTGGCTCGAGTCGATCACGTGCAGCAGCAGATCCGCCTCGTTCACTTCCTCGAGGGTTGCGCGAAAACTGGCCACGAGATTGTGCGGCAGCTTTCGGATGAATCCGACTGTGTCGGTGAGAAGAACCTGCGCGTTCTCTCCAAGCTCGATCTCCCGCGTCAAAGGATCCAGCGTGGCGAACAACCTGTCCTCGACAAAAATCTCGGGCGCATGCCCGATCGCGCGAAGGATCGACGACTTGCCGGCGTTGGTATACCCAACGAGCGACGCGCGGAATGCATCGCGCCGTCCGGACCGCTGTACTTTACGCGACTTTTCAACGTCGTCGAGGCGGCCCTTGAGCAGCTTGATGCGCTGGTTGATCAACCGCCTGTCGGTCTCGAGCTGCGTTTCACCCGGGCCCCTGACACCGATACCACCGCGGAACTTCTCGAGGTGGGCCCACATCCGCGTCAGCCGCGGCAGCATATACTGAAGCTGCGCCAGCTCCACCTGCATCTTCGCCTCACTCGACCGAGCGCGCGTCGCGAAGATGTCAAGGATCAGCTCGGCGCGATCCATCACCCGCTGCCCCGTCGCGTCCTCGATGTTCTTTCCCTGCGACGGCGAAAGCTCGTCGTCGAACACGATCAGCGACGCGTTCCTGTCCTGGATGGCAAGACGCAGCTCCTCGACCTTCCCCTTCCCCAGATACGTCGCCGGATTGGGCTTGTCGATTTGCTGCGTCACCTCTCCAACCACCACTCCACCCGCGGTGTCCACCAGCCGCTCGAGCTCTTCCAGATGCTCGGCGATGCTGTGGCGTGCGTTCGCTCCCTTCCGCGGCGCCCCGACGAGGATCGCGCGCTCGATCGGGGTAGTTAGCTCAATGAGTTCTCTGGAGATCTATCCCTACCTCGTGTTGCTGATCCCGCCAAAGGCCGAAAACCGCCCGGTGCCGCTGTATGGACGCGTAAAGTTACCCAGCGGCGTCGCAACGGTCACGTCTCCCCTGACAGTATAAGGCACCGACCCGCTCTGGATCATCTGCCGCGCGGCCGAGCCGATCCCCGAATAGGTGAAATCGACCGGTATCCGGATCTCGGTGGAATCGTCTTCCTGCACCGTGAAGCGCGAGTCGAGCGCGCCGGTGCCAAGCCGGTTCTCGCCGACCAGCAGATCGTAGGTGAGACGCGTCGCGTCGAGCCTGAATCCGTTCGGGTTGTACACGCTCAGGTAGACGTCCATCGTCCCACCCGTCAGGCCCAGGCCTCTCACACTCACGTTCTTGAAGTTGATTATCGGCTCCTGAAACACCCCCCGGCCGAGCGTCGCGCACGCAGACACGGCAAACACCGCCGCGACCGTTGCAGCCATTCCCATGAACTTTTTGGCCCGCATCTTACTCCTCCTCGTCAGTTGATTTTCCCTCCGGACGGTCGCTGCTCGAGCGACTTTTGTCACCTTCAGGTGACGGTTGTCCGGACACTTTCTGCTTGAGGTCCGCCCACCACGCGAGGCGTTTGGCGACTTCCTTCTCGAATCCGAAGGGTCCAGGCTCGTAGAAGACGCTGCCACGCAGCTCCTCGGGCAGATACTCTTGCGGGATGTATGCCTCCGGGACGGAGTGCGCGTACTGGTACCCTTCATGGTACCCCAGGTCCTTCATCAGTTTCGTCGGAGCGTTCCGAATGTGCAGCGGAACCTGCGCCGCCGGGGTGTTGCGCGCGGCGTCCAGCGCGGCATTCAGCCCACGATAAGATGCGTTCGATTTCGGGGCGGTGGCGAGGTAAATCACCATCTGGGCCAGCGGCAGAAAACCCTCCGGCGGACCGAGCTGGTGGAAGGCGTCGCGCGCGGCAACGGCGAGCTGCAGCGCCTGCGGATCGGCGAGACCGATGTCCTCCGCCGCCATCGCGATCGACCGCCGGAAGATGATCGTCGGATCTTCCCCGCCCTCGATCATACGCGCCATCCAGTACAGCGCACCCTGCGGGTCGCTGCCGCGCAGCGATTTGTGAAACGCGGACAGCATGTTGAAATGGACTTCACCCGACTTGTCGTGGTGCGCGAAGCGCTTCTGCATCGCGTCGCGCGCGACCTGCAGCGTGATGCGGCCTCCCTGTCCGACGTGATCCGCCGCCGCCTCCAGCACCGTCAGCGCCCGTCGCGCGTCGCCATCCGCCTCGCGAACGATCATCTGGCGCGCCTCGTCCTCGAGGGTGAGACGGAGGCGGCCGAGCCCGCGCTCCTCGTCGGCAAGGGCGCGATCGACGACGATGCCGATGTCTTCGGGCGTCAGCGGGTTGAGCACGAAGACACGCATCCGCGAGAGGAGCGCGTTGTTCAGCTCGAACGACGGATTCTCCGTCGTCGCCCCGACGAGAGTGATCGTCCCGGCTTCCACATGCGGGAGAAACGCGTCCTGCTGCGCCTTGTTGAAGCGGTGGATCTCGTCCACGAACAGGATCGTCTGCCGTCCCCTCTGCAGCCGCTGCTCGGCCTCAGTCACTACCTCGCGCACGCGCGGGATTCCCTCGGTCACCGCCGAGAAGGGGACGAAGTCGCGATCGGTGTACTGGGCGATGAGCCTGCCGAGGGTGGTCTTGCCGGACCCGGGGGGGCCCCAGAAGACCATCGATTTGATGCTGCCGGTCTCGATCGCGGATCTCAGCGCCTTGCCGGGTGCGAGCAGGTGATCCTGGCCGACGAATTCTTCCAGCGTGGCCGGGCGCATCCGGGCGGCGAGGGGCTGGGCCGTCTCGCGGGCGCTCCAGAAGGTGTCCTCTCGCTGAGTGATGTTGGCCGGGGGGCGGCGGAAAGGCTTGGGCATTTCGGATTTATTGGGCGTGCAAGGAATTGGCCGGGAGTCGCTGGGTTCGAATTTTCAGCTGAGGGGATGCAAGTAACGAGTGCATCCCCTTCAAGCGCCAGCGGAGCCTTGTGCGCTCAATACCAGCCGATCATTAGCCGAGCCGGCCAGTAAACGGCGCAGCCCGCAAAAAAAAACTGAGCGGAAGCCGCCGCCCTCTCTTCCCTGGAACTCGAGAACGAGGTTAGAGGACCCGACATACAGCGTCACCCTCGGCTGGCAGTCATCGGTGGCGGCCCTGACGAATCCTTGCTGCGAAAGCGATCGACGGCGGGAGGGCGCGTCGTGATGACATGTCAGGTAGCCACTATCGGACTATAGCGGTCGATGGCTCCCCATTGACGCCGTAGCCCTCGGCGTGCCCGTAGTAGGCGAACTGGCCTCTGAACTCCACCGCATTCAGAACGGCGCCGAGGACCTGGATCGGCAGGCGGTCGACAAGCTCGAGCTTCGCCGCGGCCATGCGCCGCTCCGTCTTTCCAATCCGGAGAACCATCACGAGGTTCTGCGCAGCGGACGCGATCGCGAAGGGATCGATACCGGCGGCCAAGGGCGGCGTGTCGAACACCACAACGTCGAAGCGGTTTCGCAGATCCGCGGCGATTGCCGGCAGCCGGGACGAGGTGAGCAGCTCCGGACTGTTGCGGTACTTGCGTCCGCGCGGCAGAACCGAGAGCCGCTCGTGAGCGGTCGAGCGGATTACCCCGTCGATTCCTTCCGAGCCGGTGAGCAGCTCCGTGAGGCCCGGCTCCAGCTGAATCTCGAACATCTCGTGCAGCGCTCCGCGCCGGGTATCGGCATCGACGAGCAGCGTGCGAAACCCGGCGTCCGAGAATGCCATCGCCAGATTCGCGGCGACGAAAGACTTGCCATCGCCAGGGGATGGACTGGAAATGGCGACCGAAACCGGAACACCCGTGATATTCTGGATGTCCATCCGGATGCTGCGAATGGATTCGACGAGCTGCGATACCTGCTCGGGCGATTGAAGGTCGACACCACCCTTCGGGAACAACGGCACCGCTCCCGCAATGCTCAGGCCCAGCTCGTTGTACACCTGCTCGGGATAGCGGATCTTTGGATCGAAAGCATCGAGCAGTAGCGCGAGGCTGATCGCTGCACCCAATCCACCGAGGACGGCCAGCATCAACAAAGTGGGTGCGGTGTTCCTGGTTGGCGCGAGTGGAGCAACC
>DASTTD010000126.1:0-6860 GCA_035760325.1 Gemmatimonadaceae bacterium | reverse complement strand
GCGATCATCGCTCCGAGCAGCACCAGCCCCCACGGCAGCTGTCCGCCGAGGATTCCCTTGATGATGTACGACATGAGCGTTGCCTTTGGCGCGTCGAACTTGGGCACGTCGATTCCGCTCGGAAGCTTGCGGATCGTACCGTTGATTCCCGGATCCACGAAGAACACAGGCGTGCCGCTTTCATCGACGAGGTACTTCTCGGCGTTCCCACCCGACGGATCCTGCCGGTGCCAGACGAAGAACTCTCTCGTGTCGGGAGATCCACCCGCGAGGGTGCCCTCGACCCTCTCCTTCCTGGTGAGGGAAGCGACGTCGACGCGCTCTCCAGGCAGGATGCCTCCCGTCGAAAGGCCTTCGATACGTGCTCCCAACGGCACGTACACCGACCCGGCTGAATTCAGCTTGAGCAGAACCGGACCGAGCGCGAGCGCCGAAATGAGTGCGCCGATCAGGATCGCGATCTGCTGCGACCGCGGCGTCCCGCCCACGAGAAATCCGGTCTTGAGATCCTGCGCCGTAGTGCCGCCGTTCGATGCGGCGATGCAGACTACCGCTCCGATCGAGAGAGCCGTCACATAGTAATTGCTGCCCGTCCACCCGAGGAGCACGAAGGTGAGGGAGGTGAGAAGCAACGTCGCGACCGTCATTCCGGAGATCGGATTGGAAGATGACCCGATTTCACCCGTAAGCCGCGCCGATACCGTGACGAAGAGAAGGCCGAAAAGAATGATCAGCAGCGCGGCAGCAAGTCTCGCCGTCGGCGGGGTACCGCCTATGTACAGCGGGTTTGCGAACGCGATCGCCACCACCAGCGCGATGATTCCGATCAGAACTACCTTCAGCGAGAGATCCAGGTTCGTACGAAGGGCGCCCAGCGCATTGGCGGTCCTGGTCGCCCTGAAGTCGCTCATCCCCCCGCGGATTCCGTGTATGATCGTCGGCAGCGAACGAAAAACGCTGATGAGGCCGCCTGCCGCAACGGCACCGGCGCCGATATAAAGGATATACGCATCCCGAATGGCGCCGGGGCTCATGTCGCGGATGAGCGTCACGGTTTCCGGAAGGAGGGGCGTCGCGAGCGATTCCCCGAAGAAGCTGATCATCGGAATGAGGACCAGATACGCGAGCACACCGCCCGCGCACATGATGCCGGCGATCCGCGGACCGATGATGTAGCCGACTCCGAGGAGCTCGGGCGAAATCTCGGCCGACACCGAAGCGCCCCTGAAGGGGGTGCCGAAAACCTTTTCCGGCACCTCCTTCCACGAGCGGAAAGCGACCATCGCCGTCTTGTAGACGAGCGCGATGCCAAACCCGGTGAAGATCGTTCGCGCGCTCATCGCGCCGCCCAGCCTTTCGCGCTCGCGTCGCGCTTCCGGCGAAGCCGCAGCCTGTGATTCCGGTGACGCCCCCGCCTTCAGGACCTCCGCGCAGGCCGTGCCTTCTGGGTACTTGAGAAACCCATGCTGAGCGACGATCAGCGCCCGGCGCAGCGGAATCATCATCAGGATCCCGAGCAGCGCACCGAGAACAGCCACGAGCATCACGCGCGTTATCTCGAGGTCGAATCCCAGGATCAGAATGGCCGGCATCGTCACCCCAATGCCGAACGCGATCGATTCTCCGGCGGATCCGGCAGTCTGAACGATGTTGTGCTCGAGAATCGTCGCTTCGCGGGCACCGACCCGGGCGAGAAGCTTGAACACCGTGAGCGAGATCACGGCGACAGGGATCGACGCGCTTACGGTGAGGCCGACCTTAAGCACGAGGTACAGCGACGAGGCGCCGAAAATGAGCCCCAGCAGCGCCCCGACGATCACCGGCAAGGGCGTCAGCTCGCGAAGGCTCGTCTCCGCGGCGATGTACGGCTTGAACGGCGCCGGGCCATCGGGCTGAAAACCGATTCTGTCGGGATAATCCTTGGCGGGTGACGTCATTCGTTCGCACCTCGTGTATGGTCGTTCGCGCGGGCGAAAATCACGACGCCCGCAACCGCTGGTCCGCCCGATTCCGGTAAAGTAGGTGTCAGCACCCTCAACTGTGCAAGACGGCCCCCACGTCGTTTGCCAAGAGTATCGCACGGCCATACCTTCGGGTCCCGCGCAACGCCAAGAGCCCATCGTCACCGGAGGCATTCATGAAACGCATTGTCCTGCTTCTTCCGTTCGTCCTCGCCTTACCAGCTTCCGCGCAGCAGGCGGTGAGCGCAAATCCGTCGCTGGGCGTCGGAGCAGCCAAAGGAATGTGGGAGGCCATGACGAACTACATCACCGCTGCCGCCGAACAAATGCCGGAGAAGGACTATGCGTTCCGGCCGACACACGACGTTCGCACGTTCGGCCAGATGATCGGCCATGTGGCTGGAGCGCAGGCAATGATCTGCGCCGCGGCGCTCGGTGAAAAGGGTGGTGGAGAGGATTTCGAGAAGACGGCGACGACCAAGGCCGCATTGATTGACGCGCTGAAAAGAACGACCGGATACTGTCAGCGAGCGTACGCGCAGACCGATGCGGCGGTCGCGGGCTCCACGACGCTGTTCGGGGGGCCCATGATTCGCCTCAACGCTCTGGTGCTCAACGCCGCGCACAATGCCGAGCACTATGGAAACCTGGTGACCTATCTGCGAATCAGGGGAATGACGCCTCCGTCGAGTCAGCCGAGGCCGTCGCGCAGCTAGCGCGGCGAGCGGACTTCGCTAGCGCTGGCGGCGTTTCTTCATTCGTTGCCGGCGCGCAGGTCGCACCCGGTTATTTTGTCCCCATGCCTCCGCAATTCATCTATGTAATGAAGGACCTGCGCAAAGTCGTCCCGCCCTCGCGGGAGATTCTGCGCGGTATCTGGCTCTCGTTCTATCCCGGCGCCAAGATCGGGGTCCTCGGCGCCAATGGAGCCGGCAAATCTTCGCTGCTCAGGATCATGGCGGGTGTGGATCAGGATTTTCAGGGTGAAGCGTGGCCTCACGCCGGTACCCGGATCGGATTCCTGCCGCAGGTGCCCACGCTCGATCCCTCGAAGAACGTGCGAGAAAACGTCGAAGAGGCGGTAAAGCCGACACGCGACCTGCTCCGGAAGTTCGAGGAGATCTCGATGAAGTTCGGCGAGCCGATGTCGGACGACGAGATGACGGAGCTGATGGACCATCAGGCAAAAGTTCAGGAAAAGATCGACGCGGCAAATGCATGGGACCTGGATCGGAAAATCGAAGTAGCGATGGACGCGCTGCGCCTGCCGCCCGCTGACGCCGATGTGCGGAAGCTTTCGGGTGGCGAGCAACGCCGCGTGGCGCTATGCCGGACCCTGCTCGAGGAGCCCGACATGCTGCTGCTCGACGAGCCGACCAATCATCTCGATGCCGAGTCGGTCGCCTGGCTCGAGCGATATCTCGCCGAATTTCCCGGAACGGTCGTGGCGGTGACGCACGACCGCTATTTCCTGGATAATGTGGCGGGATGGATTCTCGAGCTCGACCGCGGGGCGGGAATACCCTATGAGGGGAACTACACGGCGTGGCTCGAGCAGAAGCGCACAAGGCTCGCGACGGAGGAGAAGCAGGCCTCCGCGCGGCAGAGAACGCTGGAGCGCGAGCTGGAGTGGGTGCGCATGTCACCGCGCGCCAGGCAATCGAAGAGCAAGGCGCGTATCCAGAAGTACGAGGAGCTGGCGAGCGCGGCCGGCGACGAGAAGGTGATGCAGAACGAGATCGTCATCCCTCCTCCGGCCAGGCTCGGCAACGATGTGGTGATCGCGAAAGCGTTGAAGAAAGCCTACGGGGACAACGTTCTGTTCGACGATCTCTCATTCTCGCTGCCGCGCGGAGGAATCGTTGGAATCATCGGCGCCAACGGCGCCGGGAAAACGACGCTGTTCAGGATGATCGCGGGCAGGGAAAAGCCCGACGGCGGAACGCTCACTATTGGCGACACCGTGCAGATCGCGTACGTCGACCAGGGACGCGAGCTCAACGAGGCGAACACCGTCTACAAGGAAGTGAGCGAGGGCAGAGATGTCATCCAGGTAGGCAAGCGCGAGATGCAGGCGCGCGCGTACCTCGCGAGCTTCAACTTCAAGGGACCGGATCAGCAAAAGAAGGTAAAAGATCTCTCTGGTGGAGAGAGAAACAGGCTGCACCTGTCCAAGCTGCTCAAGTCGGGCGGGAATCTGCTGCTCCTCGACGAGCCGACAAACGACCTCGATGTCGATACGTTGCGGGCGCTAGAGGAAGCGCTCGTCGATTTCGCCGGCTGCGCCGTGGTGATCACCCACGACCGCTGGTTCCTCGACCGCATCGCGACCCATATTCTCGCTTTCGAGGGAAACTCGGAGACGGTCTGGTTCGAGGGCTCGTATCGCGATTACGCCGAGGACTTCAAGCGGCGAAAGGGCGCGGACGCGGACAGGCCGCACCGCATCGCGTACAGAAAGCTCGTGCGGGCGTAGCGATCTCTCTCCACGGCAGCCGGGATCCTGGCATCCCCATTGCGACCGGCTTCCGGCGGCGCCAGCATTTGTCAACGCTCTCGGGAGTAATTAATGCGACCGGTTGGCTGGGTCGGTGTGCTGCTCATCGTGGCGGGCGGTATCATCGCCGCCATGGGAGGGATTGGATACACGAAGAGCCGCAACCAGGTAGAAGTTGGCCCGATCAGGGTTGCCGCTGAGGAAAGGGGACTGGTTCCGCCGATTGCCGGACTCGCCGCCGTTGCGATCGGCGCGGTTCTGGTCTTTGCGGGTCGAAAACGGGCGGCATAGCGGTCGGCTAACCCAAAGACAAAAAGGGCGCGGATTCAGTACTTCAGCGTTGAACGGCACTACCGCCCTTTGAGGGGATGCAAGTGGTGAGTGGGCAGTTTTCAGTAATAGTTGATCAGTGGTTGTCAGTAACGAATCCAACTGACAACCACTGATCACTACGACTCAAAACTGCCCACTCACCACTTGCATCCCCTCTCCCTCACGCCGGACTTTCAGTCCCAGTCCAACGTACAGCTCAGGAGAGGTTACTGATTCCGCCTCATGATCTCCTGGCGGTATGCCTCGCTCGCGTAGATCGCCACTTCGACGCGGCGATTCTGCTGGCGTCCAGCATCCGATTCATTGGTGGCAACCGGCTCGGACTCGCCCTTACCCGAGGTCTGAATGCGCGATCTGGCGATGCCCTGCGACTGCAGAAATGCGGCGGCCGCATCGGACCGGCGCTGCGACAAGGCCATGTTGTACGAGTCGCTGCCGGTATCGTCGGTGTGACCCACGATCAGCAGCTGCGACTCGGGGTACTTCTTCAGACTGTTCGCAAGCTCGGTGAGGTTCGCCCGCGCCGCTGGCTGAAGCACGTCGGAGTCGTGGGGGAAAAGGAGTCCCGAGGCAAAGGTCACCTGAATTCCCTCGCCAACGCGCTCTACGGTCGCGCCCTCGACGCTTGCGTCGATCTCCTTCGCCTGCTGATCCATCTGATGGCCGATGACCGCGCCGGCAGCGCCACCGACGATCGCGCCGAGGATGGCGCCTCGCGCGGTAGAGCCGGTCTGGTTACCGATTACGCCACCGATCGCCGCGCCCGCGGCGGCGCCGGTTGCCGCTCCCCGCTCCTTCTTGCTCATGCTCGCGCACGCGCTCAGGCCAAGGGATCCGATCGCCAGCAGCGCTATCGCGGTGCGCTGCTTCAGGATGTATGACATTTCCATATGTTCTACTCACGTTAAAGGACGGGATGATTTCCTACCCCCTCTGGATGCAAGCATGGTTCCACCACGACAGCGTTAAACAGACGTAGAAGCACTTAACCCCTTTTTCGCGAGGATTCTAATGGCCGACAAGAAAATCATTGCAGTGGTCGGAGCGACGGGCGCGCAAGGCGGGGGGCTAGTCCGGGCGATACTGGAAGACAGGAACGGGCCGTTCGAGCCTCGCGCGATTACCCGGGACGTCAGCTCGGACAAGGCGAAGGAGCTTGCGGAAGCCGGCGCGGAGGTTGTCGCGGCGGACGTCGACGACGCGAAAAGCCTGAAGAAAGCGTTCGACGGCGCTCACGGCGCGTTCTGCGTCACTTTTTTCTGGGCGCACCTCAAGCCGGAAAAAGAGCTGAGCCAGGCGCGGAACATGGCGCAGGCGGCGAAAGACACCGGCGTCGACCACGTCATCTGGTCCACTCTCGAGGACACCAGACAATTCATCCCTCTCTCCGACGACCGCATGCCCACGCTGTTGGGCAAATACAAGGTTCCGCATTTCGACGCCAAGGGAGAAGCAAACGCGATCTTCACGGAGCTCGGAGTGCCGACGACGTTTCTGGTGACGTCCTTCTACTGGGACAACTTCATTCACTTCGGAATGGGTCCGAAGAAAGGTGCCGACGGGAAGCTCGCCATCAGCCTGCCAATGGGAAAGAAAAAGGTGGCCGGGATCGCCGCCGAGGACATTGGAAAAACCGCGTATCGAATCTTCGAAGAGGGCGACGAGTGGATCGGCAAGACTGTCGGCATCTCTGGCGGGCAGCTGACGGGTGCCCAGATGGCGAAGTCGTTCACCAAAGCGCTCGGCCAGGAAGTCCGCTACAACGAAATGACGCCGGAGGCTTTCCGCGCTCTCGGATTTCCGGGAGCGGACGATCTGGGCAACATGTTTCAGTTCTATCGCGATTTCGAGCAGGATATCTGCGACGCGCGCAGCATCAGCGAGACCAAAAAGCTCAATCCGGAGCTGCTGACCTTCGACCGCTGGCTTGCCGCGAACAAGAGCCGGATTCCGCTCGAATAGAAATCGCTGAAGCGGCTGCGTAGTCGCCGCATCTATGGCAGCCGCTAGGGGGCGTCCTGCTTTCGCTCGAGCAGACGCGTGCCTCCGGACATTTCCGCGCCGCCGGA
>DASTTD010000125.1:0-4728 GCA_035760325.1 Gemmatimonadaceae bacterium | reverse complement strand
GCTCAGGTATCCCGATCGAGTGCGGCGGCGGCGGAACATCGTGCTGTCACTGATGGCGGAGCAGGGACACATCACGCGTGCCCAGGCAGCGGCGGCGCAGGCCAGCAGGCTCGTAACCGCTCCGAACGCCGGGATGTCGGCGTACTCGCCGTGGTTCGTGAACGTCGTGCGCATTCAGGCGATACGCGCCGGCATTCCGGTGACGCGAGGCGGTTACATCATTCACACGACGCTGGATCCCGTTCTGCAGACCGCCGCCGTCGAAGCGCTGACGCTCGAAGCCTCCGCCCTCGAGAACCAGCCGGGTTACCCGCATGCGAAATACCGCGCCGGAGGCGGTCAGAAGGGCGCTTACCTCCAGGGAATGGTCATCGCGATGGACCCGACCTCCGGGGATGTCCGCGCGCTGGTGGGAGGTCGTGACTACAGCGACTCTCCGTTCGACCGTGCCATTGACGGCAAGCGGCAGCCGGGCTCGTCGTTCAAGCCGGTGGTGTACGCGGCGGCGATCGCCGACAGTCTCAGTCCGAGCACGATGTTCGCCGACACCGCGCTCGCGATCACCTTGCCGAACGGCACCGTGTACAGTCCGGCGAATTCCGACGGCGGCTTCGGCGGCCAGATGACATTGCGCGAAGCTCTCGCGCGCTCGCGCAACGGCATTGCCGTTCAGCTCGGTCTGCTGCTCGGGATGGACTCGATCTCCGCGCTGGCCCGGAGAATGGGAATCAGCTCCCGAATCGCTCCGTATCCGTCGAGCGCAATCGGAGCCTCGGCGGTGCAGCCGCTCGATCTGGTGGCGGCCTACACCACGTTCGCGAACCTGGGGACTCCGGTCGAGCCCAGGTTCATCCATCGGATCGAGGATGGAAATGGGACGGTGGTTCTGTCGCGCGAAATCACCGCTCTGCCGCCCGCGCTCGACCCACGCGTGACGTTCGTCGTGCGCGACATGATGCGCGATGTGGTCGAGCGCGGGAGCGCATCGATGGTGCGGCAATTCCTCCCCGCGTCGATCCCCGTTGCCGGGAAAACAGGCACCACGAACGACAACACGGACGCATGGTTCATCGGTCTAACGCCGGATCTGGTCGCGGGCGTATGGCTCGGCTTCGACAAGCCGGTAACGATCACTCCGTGGTCGGGTGGCGGTTCGCTCGCCGCTCCGATCTTCGGCCGGATGCTCTCGAAGTACTACGCCGAGAATCCACAGCTCGTCGCGGCCCAGGCGACGGCCCAATGGGAGGCGCCGATCGGCGTCGTCACTGGCGAGATCGATCGTGAGACGGGCGCGGTGGCTGACGAGTTTACTCCGCCGGAAAGACGCTACACGGAGTACTTCGTCGAGGGGACGGAGCCGGTGGCCTTAAGGGCGGATCCGTGGAAGCTGTTTGGCTGGGGCCCCATCGTTTACTGAAAGTTTTTACTACCTTCAACCGCAACGGCGACTGACGAGCTGGTAGCTGCCAGCCTTAAAGCTCCCAGCCGCCAGCTATTACAACTGGACGACCGTTCAAGCGCGATCCAAGGAGAGCACCCGCAGGTTCCTTTCACTGCACTGGTGCGGTCGCAGCGGCAGTAAAGCCCGTGGCTGGCCGCTTTTCAGCTGGCAGCTACCAGCTCGTCAGTCGCCGTTGAAACAGTGCAGGGGTTATCAGCCTGGCGACCCGGCGGTCCGTCCGTTATCCATCCCATCGCGCGAAGGAAACCACCAAAGAGGTAAGCGGATGAAACACAACCAGGTCAGACGGGGCGCTGTAAGACGAGCACCGTTCACAGGGATGGCTGCCGCGCTGGCGTTGCTTGTCGCGTGCAGCAGTCCCAGTGCGCCGCGTGTACCAACCGGTGCGATTCAGATTGTGCCAGGTGAAAGCGCTGCCTGGTCACACACTTGGAGCACGTTTAGTGGCTTTTCGGTCCCCATCACAATCACGAACAACTGGGACAGGACCATCTACCTCGTGGGCGGTAATTGCGGAGTTAAGACAGAACAAAACATCGATGGATCGTGGCGCATGCTGCCAAACCAAACAGTCTGCGCTCTGGTGGGCTACCCGCCCACCCCGATTGCGCCGGGTGAGAGCTTTACGCAAGCTGTGTTCTTTTCTACAAATGAAAGCTTGGCTCTCCCAGGGCAGCATCGGGTGATCGTAGGACTCGCCGTGAAAGATGGTGACGAGTTCCGCTTACTGGCCGACCACTTCAGCGTCTCGTCCCCGTTTCTCGTGACCGACGGTTCCTGAGGCAGGCGCAACTGCAACTGCAACTGCAACTGCTAACATAGAACAACACAGATCCGAGGGGACAGAAGCATAGATCTTTAGTTGCGAGAAGCTTCTCGCAACTCATAGCTATGCCTCTGTCCCCTCACATCTGTGTAGTTCTAAGTTGATCTCCTTTCCGCCCCGCACGGCTCCGGCCGCCTAAGCGACCTCCTTCATCTCGAGCGGCGCCGCCTGCTCGCCCGGCGCCGCCGGCACCAGCGCGATCTTCAGTACCTCGTTGAGCGTCTCGACCGGATGGAACGACAGCACGTTCCTCACTTCCTCCGGAACATCCTCGATATCGGCCTCATTCCCCTTCGGGATGATGATGACCTTGATCCCCGCTCGGTGCGCGCCCAGCACTTTCTCCTTGAGCCCACCGATTGGCAGCACGCGGCCGCGAAGAGTGATCTCTCCGGTCATCGCCACGTCCTGCTTGACCGGGCGATCCGCCATCTCCGACACGAGCGCGGTCGCGATCGCGATTCCAGCAGATGGGCCATCCTTGGGAATCGCGCCCGCGGGCACGTGGATGTGCGCCTCGATCGCGCCAAGCCTGTCGCGCGGGATGCCCAGTTTCGCGGCGTTGTTCGTGGCGTAGGTGAACGCCGCGCGCGCCGATTCCTTCATTACGTCGCCGAGCTGTCCGGTCAGGATCAGCGAGACGGCTCCGCCGGGACCAACCTGCGCGTTATCAGCTTCGCGGTTGCCGTAGTAACGCCGGATCGATGCTTCGACGAACATGATGTCGCCACCCATCGGCGTGTAGTACATGCCGGTCGCGATACCGACTTCACTCTCGGACAGCGCGTGCTCGGGGTGCACCCGCGGGCGGCCGAGGAGATCGCGCACGCCCTCGGCGTCGACCTCGTGCTTGACGTCCTCGCTCGCGGCGATCTTGCGCGCGAGCTTGCGCGCAACGGCGCCGATTTGCCGCTCGAGCTGCCGCACTCCACTCTCGCGCGTGTACTTCGACACCACCGACATGATCGCGTCATCGGTGAAAGTGATCTCCTTGTCGCTGAGCCCTGACTCCTCGAGCTGCCGCGGCAACAGGTACTTCCTCGCGATCTCGGCCTTTTCCTTTTCGGTATAACCGGCGAATTCCACGACTTCCATTCGATCGAGCAGCGGACCCGGAATGTTCTGCACGAAGTTTCCGGTCGCGATAAACAGCACCTCGCTCAGATCGAACGGAATGCCGAGGTAGTGATCCGTGAACGTGTCGTTCTGCGCGGGATCGAGGACCTCCAGCAGCGCGCTCGAAGGATCACCCTGGAACGACGTTCCGAGCTTGTCGACTTCGTCGAGCAGGAACACCGGATTCTTGGTGCCGGCCTGCTTCATTCCCTGAATGATTCGTCCGGGCATAGCGCCGACGTACGTCCGGCGGTGGCCGCGGATGTCAGCCTCGTCGCGCGCGCCGCCGAGCGCAACGCGGACGTACTCGCGACCGAGAGCGCGGGCGATGGATTTCGCAATCGATGTCTTGCCGACGCCGGGCGGACCGATGAAAAGAAGGATCGGCCCTTTCGCCATCGCGCGTGACTTCGCCTCGGTCTTGTCGGTGATATTGCGCTCCTCGAGCTCGCTGACGGTGAGCGCCGGCGTGGCATCGTCCTTTTCGGGTAGTAGCTTCGCCGCCGGCACCTCACCGGTCTTGTCGACCTCTTCGGCGAGCTGCAGCGCGCGCAGCTGCCTGACGGCGAGGAACTCCAGCACACGGTCCTTCACTTCCTTGAGACCGTAGTGGTCTTCGTCGAGAACAGCCGCGGCGTGATTCAGCTCGAGCTGATCGTCCGACCGCGTGTTCCACGGAAGCTCGGCGATCCACTCCAGGTAAGTGCGGATGACCTGCGCCTCCATCGATTCGCGGCCGGCGCGCTCGAGACGTCCGAGCTCGCGCTCAACTTCAGCGCGTGCTTCCTTGGGCAGCGCGAGCTTCGCCAGCTTATCGCGGAGCTCGGTTATCTCCTTGCTCGAGTCATCGTCGCCCAGCTCCTTCTGAATCGCCTTGAGCTGCTCGCGCAGATACATCTCGCGCTGCCGCTCGCCGAGCTCCTCCTGTACCTGGGACTTGATGTCCTCCTGCGCCTCGAGCAGGCCGACCTGGCGCTGCACGTGCACGAGCACCCGGCGAAGCCTCTCCTCGACGCTCAGCGTTTCCAGGAGTCCCTGTTTTTCCGGAACGGGGAGCTCGATGTAGCCGGCGACCAGGTCGGCGAAACGTCCGGGATCCGTCACGGAGTCGAGCACCTGGTGCACGACTTCCTCAGGCAATCCGCGGCGCTCGCCGAGCTCGGCCGCCCGCTCGCGCGTCTCTTTTTGCAGCGCTGTAAACGCGGGGTCGTTCTCGCTTACCGGCGTCATCTCTTCAGCCGGCACGATCACGGAGCTCAGGTATCCGTCGGCGGTCGAGTACTGAAGTGCGGTGGCGCGCTGCTCGCCTTGCAGCAGCAGCTGC
>DASTTD010000124.1:0-3130 GCA_035760325.1 Gemmatimonadaceae bacterium | reverse complement strand
GGGACAGCGAAGGTGGACAGCGCCAGGGCGGACAGCATCGCGCATCGCCGCGAGGTGCGGCGCGACTCGCTGCGAGCAGTACGTCAGAGCAGGGATTCGGCACGCACGGCCGCCCGCATGGCACGGCGTCAGAAGCTGACGCCAGGACTTCTCGCTTCCGCGTTCAGGGACGCGCGCGCCCGCGATCTTCTGCTCCGTGCCAGGGAAGCGAGACTGAGGCAGGATTCGACTCTCACGGCGTACGAGGCCAAAGCGTACGAGCGGATGTCGGTGGGAATGGGATTCAAGCGCGTTGGCCGCGACCGCCTGTTGATGCGGGCCGAGCGCGCCGCGCAGGTGTGGTGGCAGCGTGGGAAGCCCGCTGTCATAACGGTCACAGGCCAGCGAAGTGTCTTTCCCGCGATCGATGGAATGGGAGACGGAGACATAAATCTCGGGTCCAGGAGCGACATCCCGTACGTTCCGGGCCGCGAGACTCTGTGGATCGGCGGGGGCCTCGCGAAGGCCGATGTCAATGACAACGAGCTGATCCATCCGTTGGCCGCGGGAGCCGAGGCGTTCTACACCTACGCCTCGGGGGATTCAGTCAGCTTCCAGCTGCCGGGAGGCAGAAAAATCGAGCTGAGGGAGCTGCACATACGACCCCGTCAGCAGAAATGGAACGTCGCGGTCGGATCGCTGTGGTTCGATGCATCGTCCGCGCAGCTCGTTCGCGCCGTGTACCGCATGGCGCAGGAAATGGACATCTTCGAGGTCGCGAAGGAGGTCGACGGCGAAGACCCCAGGCACGAGATCCCTCTCCTGGTCAGGCCGCTCATCACTCCGATGAAGGCGAAGGTAAGCGCCGTAACAGTCGAGTATGGCCTGCACGAAGCCCGGTTCTGGCTCCCGCGCTCGCAGACCGTCGAGGGTGACGCGCACGTCGGCTTCATGCGAATCCCGTTCAAGCTCGAGCAGCGGTATAGCTATTCGAGCGTAAACGGCACTGACCCGTTTCCGGAGCTGACCGTTGCGGTAGCAGACACCGCCACCGATTCCGTTTCACGCGCGGCAAGGCGAGCGCGCCGCCGCAGCGAATGCAAGACCGGCACCGAGCGCATGAGAACGGTGAACGACTGGGGCGGAGAGGGCCTGCGCATAGTCAGGACGCCGTGCGACACCGTGGCGCTCGCGACATCCGCCGACCTTCCCGAATCGATCTACGAGGAAGGTGAGACGCTGTTCGGAACCGCCGAGCGTGATGCGCTGGTCGACATGGCGCTGACGCTCGGCGCGCAACCCGCGTTCGCGCCGCAGCCGCCGACGATTTCCTATGGTCTCTCGCACACGCGCTTCAATCGCATCGAGGGATTGTCGACGGCGATCGGCGCGGAGCAGGTACTGGGCGCCGGATATACCGTAAGGGCCTTGTTCCGCATCGGTCATGCGGATCTCTCGCCGAATGGAGAGCTTGCCCTCGAGCGAACCGATGGGCGCCGCGCCGTGAGCGCCGGTGCGTACCGCCGTCTTGCCGCATCAAACGACTGGGGGGATCCCCTCGGCTTCAGCAGCTCGCTGTCGGCGCTGCTGTTCGGACGCGACGAGGGATTCTACTACCGCACCTGGGGCGGCGAGCTGAAGGGCAATGACCACGACGGTATCGTTCGGAGCTGGAGACTTTTCGCCGAGCAGCACACCGATGCGCACGTGAAAAACGAATTCTCGATCGCGCATCCGCGGGGACCGAAGAACGGGCTTACGAACATCGACGCGCTGAACGGCACTATCGTCGGCGTGGCTGTCGGCCATCATTCCTCGTACGGCCTCGATCCGCACGGGTTCCGTGCGCTGACGGATGTGAAGGTTGAAGGCGGCGCCGGGACATTCGATTATGCGCGCGGCTCATTCCAGACCACGCTGTCGCGCGGACTCGGGCGGTCGATCGATGGAGCGCTGACGCTCGGGGCGGGTACGTCCGGCGGAGTGCTCCCGATTCAAAAACAGTACTTCATCGGCGGAGTGCAGACGGTCCGCGGACAGCGAGCCGGGGCGGCGATCGGCGACGCGTTCTGGCTGGCGAGCGCGGAGGTCGGGACCAGCTCAATTGGTATCCGTCCGATACTATTTGCCGATCTCGGTTGGGCGGGGTCCCGGGAGAATTTCGCGAAGCCTGGGCGTCCATTGAGTGGAGCAGGCGTCGGAGCCTCGTTCATGGACGGGCTCGTAAGGTTCGACGTCGCGAAAGGGATCTACCCGGAAAGAGCGGTCAGGGTGAATCTGTACGTCGAGGCGCGGTTCTAACCGCAACTGCAGCTGACCTCGTGTTCAGTTGCAGTGGTAGCTGTCTTTATTTCTACCGAGCCGAGGTAACCCGGTCCCTGACCACCGTCGGGGCCGCTGGCGGCGTCAGCAGCGCCTCCACCTCGCGCTTCCGCAAGTTGAACTGCTGCCCGGTTCCGATGATCCCGACGCGGAGGGCGCTGATCGTAAGCTCCGGGCCCTTCGTCACATCGGCGGCATTGTTGAACCGCACGCTGCTGCCGTCGACGAACGTGACTCCGCCGGCGCCGATCACGGTGCCGATGTCCTTCTTCACGATCAATGCGGTGTCCTCGTCTATTCCCAGTCCCATCAACGCCGGAAACTCCGCGATCGCCACGAACAGCCGGTAGAGCCGGCGCCGCTGGGTGAAGTGGGTGTCCACCAGCGCGTGAAAGCCGAGCAGCCCGAGACCGGGGCCGATGTACTGCTCGACGAGCTTTCCTTCGTCGTCGACTTCGTTTCCCGCCAGCGTCGTTTTCGGGAGAGCGGCGGCACCGGCGCTCGTGCCGCAGATGATCGCGCCATCGATGAAAGCCTCCCTGATGGCCGCTTCGAGCGGTGTTCCCGAAAGCGCTGACACCAGCTTGACCTGATCTCCGCCACCGAGGAAGATTCCTCGGGCGTTACGAAAAAGCTCCACCAGTGCCGGATCGTGCGCCTGCTCGCGAGTCTCGACGATGGGGATGTTGCATGTCGGCGCTCCTGCTTCGGCCAGGTCGGCAAGCCATCGATCGCGGGAGGGTCTGACCTCGCTCGAAGCGGTGGTCAGCCCGACGATTGCCGCGCCTTCCTGTCCGCCACACATGTCGACGAAGGACCCGAGAGCTGA
>DASTTD010000123.1:0-2433 GCA_035760325.1 Gemmatimonadaceae bacterium | reverse complement strand
AGCAACTTTCTCCGGATCACGGTGCGCGATCGCCGCGGGCCGGATCGCGCCGTTCTCTTCGACCAGCTCGATGAAGCACCAGTCGGCGAGCTGCGGCACCGCCAGACGCGCGACTGTCTCGAGGGTCACCCTCACATCGAGGGAGCCGGCGAGTGCCGCGCTTATTTCGGAGAGGTACGCCGACCTGCGCTCGGCGTTTTCGGCGCTCTCGAGCGCGCGATGCTCGCTCTCGACATCGGTGTTGGTGCCGAACCACCGGATCACTTTCCCGCCTGAATCCTTCACCGGGGAGACCCGCGTCAGGAACGACTTGAAGACCCCGTCCCTGCGCCGCAGCGGGAACGTCATCTTGAACGGCTCGCCCGTGGCGATCGACGCCTGCCATCGCTCCAGTACCTCGGGCAATACCTCGGGGTCGTGTACCGACTGCCACCCCCATCCTTCTATATCCTCCGGCGTCTTTCCCGTGTACTCGTACCACCGCGCGTTGTACCAGTCGATGAAGCCGTCTGCGCGGGCCGTCCATGCAAGCGCCGGCATCGCATCCAGCATCGTGCGCCACTGCCGCTCGCTGTCCTTCACTGCGATCGTGGCGCTCTCGGACTCGGCCAGCAGAAGGTGAAGCTCCTGCTGGGCGCGAACTTTCTCGGTCACGACCGACCCATGGACTACGACTCCGCTGCGCGAGCCATCGGGTTCGACGAGGGGTTGGTATATGAAGTCGACGTACGCCTGTTCGAGCCGGCCATCGGGTCCGCGGACGATGTTCACCGGCACATCGCGGCCGAGGTAAGGAATGCCGGTGGCGAGGACCCCATCCAGCAGCTCCCTGAAGCCCTGACTCTTTATTTCCGGGAGCACCTCGAGCAGCGGCTTGCCGATGATATCGGAGCGCCCGATCAGCTCGAGGTAAGCATCATTCGCCCACGCGAAGACGTGGTCCGGGCCGCGGAGGACGGCAAGGAAGGAAGGCGATCGTCCGAAGACCGCCTTCAGGTCGTCGAGGAGCATTGCGAGAGCAGGCAGTGCAAATCATCTGCCCTCGGGAATCAACTTAGCTGGCTAAACCCACCAGGGATCGAAGCAATCGTAGTTGTGCTGCCGCGAGATCTTTCCGTCCTTGAACTCCAGCCACATCGAGAAGTGCGCGCGCATCTGGGCGTCGGCGGGCAGAGTGTCCACCGGCGCGGCGAGAAGGCCGCTCCAGAACACCTCGAGCGCTACGCGGTCGCCGTCGACGATCGCATTCATGATCTCGAACTTCTGCGCGCGCATGATCTGCCGGCCCTGACGGGCGGCGTCGAGAATGTCCTTCAGATTGCGGTGAACACCGATCGGCGAAAGCCGGTTCGGGAACTCCTCCTGAACGACATCTTCGGTGAAGAAGTCCGCGAGGGTGTCCTGCGCTCCGGTCTCCAGAGCCTCGAGGTACCGCCGTGTAATCTCCAGATTATCGGTTGCCGTCATCGTCATCGACATGAGCGACCTTGAGTACGGGTAGATGCCTGCTGAATCAAGAGTATAGACGAGCCAGCGTGCGTAACTTCACCTCAGCCATGAATTTACCTTATAGTTCATCCATGCGGCTCCTTCTCGCGATCTCCGTTGCGGCACTTGCCGCCTGCGCCGCGCCGCCTCCCGCAGCCGCTCCGACGCCGGCGGCCAGGGCAGTGCCGGCGACCGAGCCGTTCGCCGAGGACATCGCCCGCTTCGAGGCCGCGGACCGGACGTCGCCACGGCGGCACGGAGGAGTGCTGTTCGTTGGCAGCTCCTCGATCCGGCTCTGGCCGGCGCTCGGGTCCGACTTTCCCGGCGTCGACGTGGTGCAAAGGGGATTCGGAGGAGCCGAGCTCAGCGACGTCAGCCGCTACGCGCCGCGGATCGTGCTGCCGTACCGTCCCCGCCTCATCGTCCTGTATGCCGGGGAAAACGACCTGGCAGCGGGAAAGCCCGCGGCCGCGGTGTTTCGGGAGTACCAGGCGTTCGTCGGGCTCGTCCGTCGCGCGCTACCGGAGACGCGGATCGCCTTCGTGGCGATCAAGCCGAGCGGCTCGCGCTGGTCGCTCGTCAATCAGATGCGTGAAGCCAATGATCTCATTCGCCAATACTCGGCGACTGACGAGAGGCTGCTGTTCGTCGATGTCTTCACGCCAATGCTCGGACCGGACGGGAAGCCGCGCGAAGAGCTTTTCGTCGGGGACCGCCTGCACCTTAACGCCGCTGGATACGCGCTCTGGCGTGATCTCCTCAGGCCAATCGTCCGCGCCAACGAATAACCCCGTCGCCGCGCAGGCGAGCCATCACTCTGGCAGAAACGCGCCGATCGCTACTCCAATAAAGAACTCACGTCGGCGCGTAGCGCCCTCAGCGCATCGGCGTTGAACCTGTTCGCCTCACGCTCGGATGGACCCAGAAAATCCCCGACGGCTGTTC
>DASTTD010000122.1:0-2568 GCA_035760325.1 Gemmatimonadaceae bacterium | reverse complement strand
TCACTTCAAGGTCGTGATGGAAGGGCCGCGGCCTCCGATCGGGGAATCGTACGTGGCCGTCGAGAGCCCGAAGGGAGAGAAGGGGTACTACATGGTGTCCGACGGGACTGCCAAGCCCGTGCGCTGGCGCATTCGTCCGCCCTCATTCGTGAACCTGGCGGCGATTCCCAAGATGGTCGAAGGACACCTTCTCTCCGATGTGATCGCAATCAACGCCAGCATCGACATTGTGATGGGGGAAATCGACCGTTGACCCCGCCACCTCCGGAAATTCCCGGTGGGCTCGAGTCTCCCGATCACGCTTCTCACGACCACACCACCCACGCGCCGTATCAGCCGGTCTTCACCGCCGGCGGCGAGGCCCGGCGTGAGCTCGACGAGCTCATCACCCACTACCCGCAGAAGATGGCGGCGCTGCTCCCCGCGCTCTGGTTGGTGCAGCGTGAGCGGGGATGGGTCAGCAATGAAGGGATGGCCGAGGTCGCCGGGCTCCTCGACCTGACTCCCGCCTACGTGAAAGGTGTGGTCACCTTTTACACCATGTATCACCAGCATCCGGTGGGAAAATATTTCATTCAGGTGTGCACGACGTCGCCGTGCGGCATCTGCGGAGCGGAGGACGTCGCGAAGGCGTTTCTCGAGCATACCGATGTGGCCGACCTCGGAGTCACCTCACCCGATGGCAGATTCACAGTCATCGAAGTCGAATGTCTTGGCGCCTGCGGGTTTGCGACGCCGGTGATGATCAACGAAGAGTTCATCGAATCAGTGACCCCGGAAAAAGTTCCGGCTCTGCTCGCGGGGCTCAAATAATGGGTTTCCCGCACGAGTTGCATCAGCGTGAAACTCCGGTGCTTTCCAGGCACTTCGGTGACGCCGGGGCGCGAACGCTCGACGGATGGAAGGGCCGCGGTGGCTATCAGGCCCTCGAGAAAGCGCTGGGGATGGCGCCCGCGGACATCGTCAACGTCGTGAAGGAGTCGGGGCTTCGCGGCAGAGGCGGCGCCGGCTTTCCGACTGGGATGAAGTGGTCGTTCATGAAGCCTGGCGACGGGAAGCCTCACTATCTGTGCTGCAATGCCGACGAATCGGAGCCTGGCACGTTCAAGGATCGCGAGCTGATGCGCTGGACGCCGCACGCGCTCGTGGAGGGTTGCGCAATCGGAGCGTACGCCATTGGCGCTGAGACCGCGTACATCTACATCCGCGGAGAATTCACCGAGCCGTTGTACTGGATGAACGAGGCGGTGAAGGAAGCTTACGCTGCCGGCATTATCGGCAGAAATGCGATGGGAACCGGCAAACGGATCGACGTGCACGTGCACAAGGGCGCCGGTGCGTATATCTGCGGCGAAGAGACGGCGCTCATGAATTCGCTGGAAGGCCGGCGCGGCAACCCGCGCATCAAGCCTCCGTTTCCCGCGGTCTCGGGCGTGTTCGGGATGCCGACGACTATCAACAACGTCGAGACGCTTATTGCCGTCTGCCCGATTCTGATGAATGGCGCCGACTGGTACAAGAAGATGTCGCTGTCCAACCCGAAGAGTACCGGCACCAAGCTTTACTCCGTCTGCGGAAACATCGAGAGGCCCGGCACCTACGAAGTGGTGATGGGTTTTCCGTTCCGCGAATTTCTCTACGACGTCTGCGGCGGGCCTCTGCCGGGCCGCAGCTTCAAGGCGGTGATACCCGGTGGAGTGTCGGTGCCGATTCAAACGATGGAAGAGGCGGAAGCTTCACTGATGGACTATGAAGGATTCGTGGCGCAGGGATCAATGCTGGGCTCGGGCGGCGTGATAGTGATCGACGACGCGCAGTCGATGGTCGCGGTCATTGCGCGGATCGCGCGATTTTTCGCGCACGAGAGCTGCGCCCAGTGCACCCAGTGCCGTGAAGGTACCGCCTGGACGACGAAGATTCTCGAGCGCATTCGCGACGGTCAGGGAGCGACGGAAGATCTCGACACGCTCCTGGACATTGCCGAGCAGATGACCGGCACAACGATTTGCGTGCTGAGCGATTCCTGCGCAACGCCGGTGGTTTCGGGAATCAAGAAGTTCGGCCGTGAGTTCGAGGCTCTGGTAAAGGGCCGCAGCTCTCACCAGGTCGTCGCGGCGGTCGCGTGACGGAGAACGCGGCGGCCAGGATGATCACCCTGACGATCGAGGGCCGACAGGTCACCGTGCCGGAAGGGACCACCATCCTCGAGGCGGCGAAGCAGGTGGGTGTTCTCATCCCGCACTACTGCTATCACCCCGGATTGCCTGTCGCCGGAGTTTGCCGGATGTGCCTCGTCGATGTGGAGAAGGCGCCGAAGCTCGCGCCGTCGTGCGCGACGACCGTCGCTGAAGGCCAGGTCGTCCACGTGCACAACGAGAAATCCCTCGAGGCGCGGAAGGGCGTGCTCGAGATGCTGCTGATCAACCATCCGCTCGACTGTCCGATTTGCGATCAGTCCGGCGAATGCGAGCTGCAGGACTACACCTTCCAGGAGGGTCGCGAGGACTCCCGGTATCGCGAGCCCAAGCGCTTCAACCCCGCCGAGGATTTCGGGGGAGATGTCGTCTA
>DASTTD010000121.1:0-2045 GCA_035760325.1 Gemmatimonadaceae bacterium | reverse complement strand
GCGGCAGTTCCCGAGCTTTCCGATACTCGTCGAGACGTATCGTGAAGTGCTGCAGGAAGCGTTCGACATGCAGGGACTCAAGGACACGCTCGCCGGGATCGCCGCGGGGAACATCAGGATTCATTCGGTTCAAACCGAGATTCCATCTCCCTTCGCGGCGAGCCTGCAATTCGGCTTCGTGATGGACTGGCTTTACGGGGACGACACCCCCCGGGCGGAGCAGCGGGCGGCCCTGCTGTCACTTGACCGCGCAATGCTCGACGAAGTGATGGGTGGCGAAGGGAGCGATGACATCACGCTCGACGCCATCGAGCAGACACTCGCCGAGCGACGCGGCACGGCCGTGGGGAGGCGCGCGAGAACGAGCGACGAGCTCGCCCACCTGCTCGACCGCGCCGGTGATCTGAGCGGAGAAGATGTCCGCGCTCGCGTGGCGACGACCGACGAAGGAGTGCGTGGCGATCCGTTCAGCGAGCTTCTCGTCTCGAGGCGCATGATCGCCGTGCAGCTTGGCGCGGCTGGGGCGAAGGAGTGGCGGTTCATCCTCACCGAGACGTATCCCCGCTACATCTCGGCGTTCGGATCGGGAAGCCTCGCGAAAGTGCGTGCGACGCCGGATCTCGCCGAGCAGGCCGCGAGCATGGTGGTCCCCGAAATGCTTCGCTACGCGGCACTCAATCCTTCGGTCGCGCGCCGCGAGATCCTGGCGCGATTTCTGACACAGTCGGGCCCGGTTACGGCGGCGGAGATCCGGGATAGATACGGGTGGGAGACGCGCTGGATCGAATCGCGGCTGACCGAATGGGAGCGGACCGGGAAGCTCGTTCGCGGAAAATTCCGCCGTGAGCTGAAGGACATCGAATGGTGCTCGCGGAAAGTGGCGGAGACCGGGCGGAGACGGGCGCTCGCGGCACTGCGCAAGCAGATCGAAGCGGTGGAGCTGCCGCACTTTGCGGCTTTCATGCAGCGGTGGCAGCATGTGGACGAGCGCGACAGACTCGATGGAGAAGCCGGCACCGCGACCGCCGTCCGCCAGCTCTATGGGATCGCTCGACCTCCGGTCAGCTGGGATCGGGATTACCTGCGCTCACGAGTGCGCGCCTATGACGCGGCGTGGCTTTCGCATTTCAGCGCGAGTGGCGAGCCGGTGTGGGCCGGAGAAGGGAAGTACGATGCTGCATCAGGGGCTATCCCGCTGGCGAGAGTCCGTTTCTTCGAGCGCGGAACCGGCGCAATATGGCTGGGCCAAGAATCGGAGCCGGTGCTGAGCGAAGAGGCGAAAGCGGTCCGTGACACCATTGCCCGGGAAGGCGCTTCGTTCGTTCGTGACATTCAGGCGATCACAGGCCTGACGATGCTTTCAGTACGGGAAGCAATCCGCGAGCTGGTCGCGTGGGGATCGATCACCAATGACACGGTTGAAGCATTGCGGGAGATCGCGCGGTGGAAGCCGCTGATGCCGCGAACCAGCCCGGATCCGACGAGCTGGCTGCCGGCAGATTATGTCCCGTCGCCGAACCGGCGGATCGTTCAGCACCGGCCGAATCTGCGCCGGCTTCCGAAGTGGCGCCGACCCGACAAGCCCGGTGGCACTCCGGCGGGCTGGTCCGGACGGTGGTCGCTGCTGCGGCGAGTGGTGACCCTCGGTCCCGAACTTTCCGAGGAGGAGCGAGCCGAGCGCGTCGCGCGGCAGTGGCTGGCGCGCTATGGCGTCGTCTCGCGGGACTGGTGGCGGCGTGAGCGGCCCCCTGTCTCATGGCGCGCGATCTATCGCGAGCTGAAGCGCCTCGAGTTTCGCGGAGAGGTCAGGCGCGGGTACTTCGTGAAGGGACTGGGAGGAGCGCAGTTCGCGCTGCCCGATGCCGTGGAGTGGCTGCGCGCGGTTGCGCTCGAGGAGCCGTCGCCGGCGAGTTATGTCGTGATGGCCGCGAGCGATCCGGCGAACGTCTACAACCTTCCATTGGAGCTCGTGGACAGGGATCCGCTTTCACGCCCGCGCGGATCGGGAGCGTTGCTCGTCATGCGTGGTGGAAAAGTCGCTATCG
>DASTTD010000120.1:0-9391 GCA_035760325.1 Gemmatimonadaceae bacterium | reverse complement strand
GAGGCATGGTCGCGCAAGCCCTTCAGATCCATGATTCGGCCCGCAGGACCGGATGACTCGGCGAACCTTACCCAGTCAGCGAGAATCGGTTCGATATTCCCTTCAATGAAATCGGCCAGGCGCACGGCTTTCTCCAGATATGCGGTCGAACACCGGAGCTCGGAGTCTGCGCGAGCTCATGGCAACGGTGTGACCCATGGTGCAAAGCATGAGCCGGCCCTCATACAGCCGTGGCGTCCCTAACAAGGGAGCGATGTGAGTGCGAACTATCTAACCGGGCCCGCTCCTGGCGAAGGCACGAGAAACTGCAGGACAAACTCAGAACTACCTGTTCCAAGTGATGGTTGAGGGTTACCGGTTGCGTGTCCCTGCGCAGAGACACGCAACCGGACTACACGCAACTACTACACAGAACAGGTAGTTCTGAGTTTGCAGTTATGTCGTCAGCTGAATTGTGTCGGAGAGCTGAATTGTGTCGGAGAGAGGCGCCGGTCGGAATCGAACCGACGAATAGCAGATTTGCAGTTTTGTGAAACCGGTTGGAACACGTTGCAACGCTTTGCAGGAATCGCAACCACAGAGAGAAGGTCATCGAAATCGGATCAGCCGAAGAAAGGGAGTTTGCAGAGTTTTGGAGCCATTTCCCATAGCTGTGTCCAGGTTGTGTCCACACCCTGGTGCACGTATGACGTATGTGACGAAGGTATGCGAATACTCCGAAAACAGAGCGCGTTCACCGCTTGTCGCTTGCTTAGTCTCGGCCTTCTGAAAAGATATCATTACCATCCGTCACCATCGTCACAGTCTGCCGTAACCCTCGCCCCCTGAAGGACTTGGCGTCGTGATTGTATGGACTTCGAATCGTCACCGAGGAGCACGAGCGTCACCAATCGACCGGTGGAGAGCCACTATTCATGTTGGCGGATATTCCGGGGGTGTTCCGGCTAAATCAACTACTCCACAAAATTCGCACTGACAGTCACACGAAGCCGGCCCGATCGTCTAGCTGCGTCAACCGCGGTCCACAACAAGCGAAACGTATGACCTACAGTTGCTTCTTGTAGCCCTGTATTGATTTCGTTAGTTTCTATCTGCACCTAAGAAAGACATGCGAGTGGAAGTCGTCTCGCACGGAAATGCACCAAGAGCGAGATGCCCTAGTCGCTTTTCGAGACTCGACGCTCGGGATGGGCGGACGTTACTGACGCACTATGCGCAGTCGTTCGCTCTTTTTGTTTCCTGCCCCCGAGGTGAGTACGATCCGGTAGCTCACGCCATCTGGGCACTGAACCCGCGACCCCCTGAACCCCATTCGGCTCGGGGGATTCACTCAAACGATAACTTGGCGGCCGGCAGCGGCGTCCGGCGTCGGCATATGGTGCCGTTTCGTCGAAAAGTCGGAGTTTGCAGGGGGAAACGGCACCACAAACAGCACCACTTTGAGCGGTTTTGGCTTTTTGGCCTAGCGACCGGCGCGGCTGTCCGTCGTGCTGCCCGTACTCGCTCCGCCCCTGTCCCTCGCCGCGCAGTTATCTACTATGTTCGGTAGCGTCAGTTCGACCGTGTGAGCTTGCTGCGCGTGGTTACGTAGTTGTCGAAGAAGCAAGGCCCCAGCTCGCCGAAACAAGGACCCATCGCACCCGCGCGGTTCGCGTTCGAGTGGAAGTAGAGCGTAGTACCGTCCCACGAGATGGCCGCGCCTCCCTCACGGAACGTGGAATTGACGACTGAGCCTAGGTTCACAGGCGTCGACCACGGATCCGACGTGCCGACCCGCACGGACACCCAGAGGTCAAGCTGGCCGATCGTCCCCTGACGATTGGAAGCGATGAACATTTCTAGGCCGTCCCGGCGCATGTCATTGGGGGTGTCGTCGAAGGGAGTGCTGAGCTCCGTGACCAGTACCGGCGGACCGAAGGTCTCGTCGGGCAGGAGCGTGCTGACATAGACGTCGTTGCCGCCCGGACCTCCGGCCCGGTTCGAGGCGAAGTACAGGAGGGCGGTGCCGGTGACCTCATCTTCGAAGAGGAGCGGAGCGACTTCGTTGGCGCTGGTGTTCACCGCGGCGCCGAGATTCACCGGGGTGCCCCAACTGAAGTTATCCAGCTTGTCACGCCGTCGCGACACGTAGAGGTCCTGGCCGCCGAAGCCGCCCGTACGGTTGCTGTTGAAGAACATCCGGTGCCCGTCGACGGAAATTTCTGGGGCGAATTCCGTGCGGTCGGTATTGATGACGGAGCCCAGGGGTTGCGCGAGTTCCCAGGGACGGTCAGGGCTGGCTCGCTCCGAGACCCAGATGTCAAAGTTGGTGTTGGTCACCCCGCGGGCAAAGTACAAGCTCAATCCATCCTTGGTGGTCTCCGGGCTCTGGTCCGCCAAGTCGGAATTCACCATCGGGCCGAGGTTGACCGGCGCGGACCAGCCGGAGAACTGAGGCGGATCATCGTCGGCCGGTTGGAGGTTCGCCGCAACGATAGCAGGCGGTCCCGTGGGTGCGCGCCCGCGCTCCGTCCCGCAGGCGAGGAGGATGGCAAGGGGGACGAGCGTCCCCAATCGGTTGCCGGAAACAGTATTCATACGGCCCTCCCTATCAGGTTGTGGCGCGGTCGACGGGCCGCGTGGTTGCGGCAGTCTTCTGGCGCCGGTAGGTTCCAAGAAACACCCCCGATCTCACGGCCTCGTGACACAGCTCTCACAGGCGGGTGAGTCCGGCGATCATTCCGCCAGGCGGATCGTGTTGGAGCTCCGGATTCTCGGCCCCTTGCAGCTCGGTTCGCCGCAGCTCGGTTCGCCGGGCGGGCGGAATGTGGAGTCCCTCGTCCGCCAATCGAAGCGCGCAGCCCTCCTGGCGTATCTCGCGGCGGCGATGCCCCGCGGCGCACAGCGCCGCGACAAGGTGCTCGCGCTCTTCTGGCCCGAATTGGACGAGTCGCACGCGCGGGCAGCCTTGAACCAAGCGCTGTACGTATTGCGTACGGCGCTGGGCGAGCGGGCGATCGTCTCACAGGGGGACGCCGAGGTCGGGCTCAGCGGAGAGGCCGTCTGGTGCGACGCGACCGCATTCGAGGCCGCTTTGGATGCGGGCCGGCCCGGCGAGGCGCTCGCGCTCTATCGAGGAGACCTGCTCGACGGGTTCTTCGTGAGCGGCGCCCCCGAGTTCGAGCACTGGGTGGATCAGGAGCGGATGCGGTTGCGGGAGCGGGCCTCCGAAGGCGCGTGGGCGCTGGCCGAGGCCAAAGCGGCCGAGGGAGACGCGGTCGAAGCCGGGCGGTGGGCGAGACGCGCAGCCGATCTCCTCCCCGCCGACGAGGCCATGGTGCGGCGGCTCATGGAGTTCCTCAATCGGCTCGGGGACCGGGCGGCCGCTATCCGCGCATACGAGGCGTTCGCCTGGCAGCTCGCCCACCAATACGAGCTGGAGCCCTCAGCCGAGACTCAGGCCCTCTCGGCGGCCATCCGTCAGGAGGAGCAACGGTGGACTGTGCTGCCTCTTGCGGACTTAGAGCCAGCACAGTTGGGCGCTCAGTACGCCGGCGCGCCCGCTCAGGGTGTTCGGCTGCCCGACGAGGTTGGCAGCCGCGGACAGCTCCGGACGTGGTGGTGGGGATTGGTTCCCGCCGTCCTCGTCGCCGTCGCGCTCGCCGGCGCCGCCGGCTACGGTGTCATGACCCTGCCCGCGAGAGGGGCCAGCACGCGTGCGGAGGCCCCGCGCATCCTGGTGCTGCCGTTTCGGAATCTCGGCGCAGCCGAAGACGCGTACTTCGCTGACGGGATCAGCGACGAGATCACGGCTCGCCTCGCGATGGTGCCCGGGCTGAGTGTGATCGGACGGCAAACCGCGCTGCACTATGCGAGGCCCGGTACGACCGTACGGCAGATCGCGCAAGACATTGACGTGGACTACGTCCTGGAAGGGACGGTGAGCTGGCAGCGCTCGACGAGCGGCCCCGGGCGCGTGCGCGTGCGACCGCAACTGATCCGCGCGCGCGACGAGACCCACGTGTGGGCGGCCGTGCTCGATGAGGACTTGGAGGGCGCGGCAGAACTGTTCGCGCTGCTCTCGGGGATCTCCGACCGGGTAGTCGATGAACTCCACGTTGTGGTAGAAGCGTCGCCGCCGCGCGCGTTCGGCGCCATCCCGACGTCGAGCGTGGAAGCGTACGACGACTACCTCCGGGGCCGCCAGTTCCTCGGGCGAACGTGGACCGAGGCTAATCACCGCGCCGCCATCCAGATACTCGAACGAGTCGTCGCGCGAGACCCAGAGTTCGCCCCCGCGTACGCGTGGCTGTCCTTCGCCCACACGGAAGCCTTCTGGCTCAACGCGCTCAGCGCCGACCACCTGGACCGGGCGAAGGACGCCGGCGAGACCGCGCTCCGGCTCGACCCAGATCTGCCCGACGCCCACATGGCCGTGGGGCACTATTACTACGTCTGCTGCGAGGATTACGAGCGCGCCCTGGCGCACCTCAAGCGGGCTCACGCCGGTCGGCCCGGCGACGCGCGGATCGTGATGCTCATCGGGAACGTCCACAAGCGACAGAGCCGCTGGGAGGAGGCCGTGCGCTATTACGAGCGCGCCGCCTACCTCGATCCTCGATGGAAAACCCCCCTGCTCAATCTTGGCCAGCTCCAGGTGTGGCTCCGGGGATACGACGATGCCGAGCGAACGACGCAGCGAGCGCTGTCCATTGATCCTCAGGAGGCGTTCGCCTACAGCTACCGGACATGGATTCCGCTCCTACGCGACGGCGATGTCGCGGCAGCGCGGCGGGTCCTCGCCGAGGCCGCCCGCGCGTCTGACGGCTTTCAGGGGATGAGACTGCCCTTCTACCTCGAGCTCTTGGACCGCAATTACGGGGCGGCCCGGGCGCTTGCCGGCACCAAGAGCCCAGCCGGGGAAGCGTGGGACGAGTGGCTCGCAAGCGCTCACGTTCGAAGGGCAGCGGCGTCCCGACTGCTGGGCGACTCCGGGGTCGCTCGCGTGCACTTCGACTCGGCCCGGACACAGATGGAAGCCGAACTGCGGAGGTCACGCCCGCAGTCCCGTCGGACGCAGGACCTCCTCCGGAGCTCCCTGGCGGTCGCCCATGCGGGGCTGGGGCACCGATCGGCCGCGATCGAGCAGGCGAAGCTCGTGCTGGCCTCGGATCCCCCCGCGGCCGATGCGATCAGCGGCCCGATCGCGCTCCAAAACGTGGCGTTGGCGTATGTGCTGGTAGGTGAAAAGGACGCAGCCCTGGACATCATCGAGCGGCTCCTGTCGATTCCCGCGCGGTTTTCTGCGGAGCTGCTCCGTCTGGATCCGCTGTGGGACCCGCTGCGGGGGCATCCGCGCTTCGAGCGCCTCAGGCGCGACAGACGCTAAGTCACAGCTCCCCACCGCTATTCCCGGAGCCGCCACCGCACTCCTCGAGCGGATTACGCCGTATCCGGTGATGGATCCCGGGGTCGCTCGATCTACTACAGTTTGCGGCGCGCTCGACGAGTCGAGGCCCACCTGCCGGAGTACAAGCGAATTGTGGGCGGCGGCTTCATGCCCGTTGCTTAGAGGCGTGCCAGGAGAAGCATGGCACCTCTGTCGAGGACCTGAAGCAGTTCCGCAGGCGACTCGGCGCGATTCATTGCTGAACTCAGAAGGCACTGAAGCGTGCGAAGAAGCACGACTAACAAAACGCGAGACGCCTCGCTTTGTTTTAATTCGAGCGCGGCGTTTTCTTCGCTGTCACTTGGTCTGGAGTCAGAACGATCCAGGGAACCTTTTCCTCTGGAAACCACATGTTCGCCATCTCTTCTCGCTCGGCGTCCGTCTGCACTAACACCGTGCAATTCTCAGGGTCCAAGCGCAATTCATCGGTATGTAGCCGCCATTCACGCTCCCATGTGAAGTCAACTGGCGGGTTTGCGTTCGGCTCGTATTTCACGTGACGGTAGCGAAGTGCTTCAGGTAGAGCGTCGTACTCATCGTGCGACTGATATATGACTGGCCTGCCGCCAATATCGAACAGATAGCCCTTACCGAAGAGTATACCGTAAGGTTGAAAACGACGATTCTCTGACTTGTTGTAGCGGCTGATACTCCAGCTCAAGCCAGCGCGGAGCTGATCGAATGGCGCTTCTGTAAAGCAAACGCAGCGATAACCTCCGCGAATCATTGCCTTGCCGCCAATCAGACGCTTCTCATTCAAGATCGTGCGGAGCACAGCGAACGCAGCTTCGGGACCGGTGCCTCGAATCAGGTGAATGACATCTCGCGAAATGTCAGGTCTATCCTGAAAGCGAACAGACAAGTAAGTCAGCAGTCCTTTATGGTATCTCTGTAAGGACACGCCTCACACTGACAGGGTTCTCCGCACACGTCGGTCACCGGTGTTTCCGATTCGGCATTCGTCACTCACGGCAGCCCACACTGTAACCGTCACCCGGGCGGCGAGCCCTGCGATGATCCGATTTCACACCTGTTGTGTCCACTTTCGTGTCCAAGACGGAAACAGCCGAGTCCAACGAGTCGGCTAAGTCGTTGTCATTCAAAGAGGCGCCGGTCGGAATCGAACCGACGAATAGCAGATTTGCAGTCTGCCGCCTTACCACTTGGCCACGGCGCCGTGACAGTAAGCTATTGGGTCGAGAGCCCCCACAGCAATCGACCCACATAGATCGCGAAGGCGATCCCGCCTATCACGATCAGCGCCAGCACCGCCAGCGCGAGAAGCGAGGAGCCGATGGCGCTGCGGCGGCTGGTGGACGCTTCGTCGCTGCTCACCAGGTGGCCCTGCAGGAGCACGACGTTCTTGGTGTTCGCCTTCCAGGCAGCGTCGAAGAGATCTCCGAGCACTGGAACCACGCCGACCAGCGTGTCGATGCCGACGTTCCCCAGCATGCGAACGAGTGTCACGGTCGGTACGCGCGCGCGCGCCGCCTCGAGAATGATGTAGCCGGACAGGACACTGCCGATCATGTCGCCGACTCCGGGAATCAAGCCGATCACCGAATCAAGCCCGATTCTTCGTTCGGTGCCCGGAATGGGAATCGAGTTGTCGAGGAGCTGCGCGAGCATTCGGACGCGTTTCGCTCGCCGCGCCAGCTGAGTGCTTATCTCGCCCGTTTCACGCTGCTTCACTCGCCCTCGAGGCCTGACGTTCTTCGGTTGTTCCTCACGGGAAAGATGGCATTGACACTCCATTGTGCCAGTCTGATAATGGCCCGATGACCAGCGCGCATTCCTCGGGGCTCAGAATCGTGACGGCGACGAGAGATGATGTGCCGCTGATCCGGGCGTTCATTCTCGAGCTCGCGGAATACGAAAAAGCGCGGCCGGGCGAGGCTCCGGTTACCGAGGCGGATCTGGTTGGGTCGTTGTTCGGCGACCGTCCTGCCGCCGAAGTGCTCATTGCTTATCTCGGAAGCGAGCCCGCGGGTTTCGCGCTCTTCTTTCACAACTACTCGACATGGCTCGGCAAAAAGGGGCTGTTTCTCGAGGACCTGTTCGTGCGCCCTGCAGCGCGCCAGCATGGAATCGGGTTCGCCCTCTTTCGCGAGCTCGCCCGCATTGCCGTCGCGCGCGACTGCGGACGCATGGACTGGTCGGTGCTCACGTGGAACGAGCTCGCCATCTCGTTCTACAGACGGCTCGGAGCTGTATCGATGGATGAATGGATGACGTTTCGTCTCACCGGGGCGGCGCTGCGACGGATCGCCGGCGAAGCGAGCTGACCGGGTGCCGGGCTCTTCAGCGATGCTCCGTAACTCCGACCTGGCGGCAGTACTCGAGGACCGGACACGCCGAGCATTTCGGAAGCCGCCCGGTGCAGACGTGCTTCCCGAAGGGGACGAGCAGCCGGTTGATCTCGACCCAATACTCTCGGGGCAGGCGATCCTCCAGAGCCGCACGCGTTGCCTCGGGTGAGACGGTGCTGACGTAGCCCCAGCGATTGGTGACGCGGTGCACGTGCACATCCACGCTTATCTCCGTCGCTCCGCAGGCGATTCCCAGAGTGAGATTGGCGCACTTTGGACCGACCCCGCGGAACGACGTCATCACATCGAAATCGCAGGGCAGCTCTCCGCCATATTCGCTGGCGACGCGCCGGGCGATCTCACTGATGTCGCGCGCCTTGGTCCCGTAAAAGGAAGAAGCCCGGATCAGAGACGCGATCTCTTCGACTGAGAGCCTGCTCAGCGCATGGGCGTCGGGCGCGGCTTCGAACAGACGGAGGGCGGTGGGCAGCGAAACTTCATCCCGCGTGCGCACGGATATTATGCAGGCGACGAGCTGATGAAACGCAGTGCCGTATCCCCTGGCAGCAAGGTCGAACATGGCGGCGTCGGCGAACCGGCTGACTTCCTTTCGTATTCGCCTGACGACAGTGTCGATGTCGAAGGGGAGCCTGGCGGTCCTGAGATTCACGCCCATTGACGCGGAAGTGGTGCAAGGAGTCGTCCACGCCGGCAGTGTGGCTTAGTATGAAGTGTCCTTTTCCCTGACTCGAGCTGATCGAATGTTCTACCGCCGTGGCGTGCGACAGCTGATGCTGGTATGGGGCGTATCCCTGCTGATTCTGCTGGGACTCTACCGGTTAGAGGTGGTCATCCCCGCGCTGCACGACATGATCGTGCCGCTGTACTGGATCGTTGTCGGTGTCACCGCCTTCATGACGCTTCGCTGGCTGAGGGCGCGGTCGACACGGGACCGGCGGGGAAGTGATCGGCGCAAGGCGGCGCGGCGAAGCGATGCGTCGACGACCGAGAAGCCGTGACGATCCGCGGCTTGTGGGACCGTTGGCTCCGCGTCGCGTTCGGGCGCGCACACGGAATGCTCGGAGCGCTTGGAATATTTGTCGTTGCCGGGCTCATAGTCGGCATCGCTGGGACAGCCGCGTTCGTGGAGCTCGCTGAGGAAGTCCGCCAGGGCGAGACCCAGACGTTCGATGAGGCAGTGATCCGCTGGATGGGCGAGCATCGTT
Source organism: Gemmatimonadaceae bacterium (assembly GCA_035760325.1). Taxonomy (GTDB): domain Bacteria; phylum Gemmatimonadota; class Gemmatimonadetes; order Gemmatimonadales; family Gemmatimonadaceae; genus UBA4720. The sequence goes on along the minus strand of DASTTD010000120.1, from coordinate 428 downwards.
CTGAGCTCCTGGACCGCGCCATGATGGAAGTGACGGCGCTGGGAACCGGCGTGACCGTCCTCATGATAGTGGTCATCGCGGGCCTGTTTCTGACTCTCACCCAGCACAAGTATTCCGCGATCCTGCTGCTCGTGGCGACGACGGGCGGCCTGGTTCTGAACGGCGTTCTCAAGCTCGGCTTCGAGCGCCCCCGCCCCACGATCTTCCTTCCAGCGGTGGAAACCGTGAGCTCGTCGTTTCCATCAGGACACGCGATGAGCTCCGCCATCGTATACGGAACGGTCGCTTATCTGGCGGCCCGCCTTCATCGCCGCAGGTGGGCGCGCTGGACGGTGATGCTGTTCGCGTTGCTGGTGATCGTTCTGATCTCCTTCAGCCGGATGTATCTGGGGGTGCACTACCCGTCGGACGTCGTTGCCGGTGTCGTG
>DASTTD010000119.1:0-3979 GCA_035760325.1 Gemmatimonadaceae bacterium | reverse complement strand
TCCCCGGTTTCCCGGCCGGCGCCAAGCGCGCGGTGCTGCACGGCAATCCGGCCGGCACCGGGGACTACGTCCTGAGGCTGCAGTTCCCCGACGGTTTCCAGGTTCCCGTTCACTGGCACGCGAAAGCCGAGCATGTGACGGTGCTGTCCGGAACGTTCAACATCGGAATGGGCGGTAACCCCGACCCCAGCCTGCTGCGGACCTACAATGTGGGAGATTTCGCTTATCTCCCGCCCCGGAGTCCACACTTCGCTACGGCCCGCGGGGTGACCACGGTGCAGCTGCATGGCATCGGGCCGTTCCAGCTGAACCTGGGCACACCGTAACAGGGCACAAGCGCACGTACAGGGAATGCAAGTTTTGAGTGGGCAGTCCCGAGTTGGCAGTGCGTCAGTGGTTATCAGTGGTACGCAAACTGACAACCACTGACATACTGACGACTCAAGACTGCCCACTCAAAACTTGCATCCACCGTAAGCGCCCTCGTAGCCAGCTACCCTGTTTGGTAGCTCCGGATCTTCGCCGCGACGTCAGCAATCGTGCGAACGCTCTTCTGATCCTCCCGGTTGAACTCGACCTCGAACTCTTCCTCGACCGCCATCATGAATACCACGAGGTCGAGCGAATCCACCCCCAGCTCGGCCAGTGTGGTGTCGGTATTGATATTGGGGTCCTCGCGGCGCAGCACTTCCGCCGCGAGCCGCTGAAGCCGCTGCTCGATGTCGGGAAGCTGCGTATCGGAGGCCACGAGCCTCGGACCCGCCACCCGCTCGAAGCAGCTGACGAACTCCGACAGCTCGGCATAAACCTGTTCGTCGACGCGCTGGAACCTCGCCATCATCTCGTCCACTCCCGCCTGACCGTGCATCGCGGCGTAAGCGTCGAGCCTGTCTTTCACCCAGCGAATGTGTCCCGCTTCCTCCTCGATCAGGCGCCGGAGCGTCTTCGCCACCTCGGGATGCACGTTGGGCCACGAAAGATGCGCGCGGAAATGCCGCACCACCCGCCGCTCGAAGATCTGGGTCAGCGCCAGTATCTCCAGCATGCTGGACGGGTCGCCGAGTGCGGCGTAGTAGCGCGACTGGTAGGTCTCGCTCACCCGTTTCGGCACTCCTCCGACTTTCAGAATCGTCTCGGTCCACGCCCACGCATGCGCGGCCTCTTCGGCGCAGTGCTCCGTGAGCCGTACGCGCAGATCATCGTCGTCGGTCTCGCGTGCAAGCCTCCCCATCAACAGGGAGCCGGCGAGCTCGGACTCCCGGTAGTAGCTGAGAAGCCAGAGATCGTTCTCGCTTATCTCCAGCGCTCCGGCGCGCTCGCTCTTTTCAAGCGACAGGTGCGGCTTCCCGTTCGACGCATGACCGGCCGCATCGAACGCCAGCGGAGTCTTACCGCTTGCCGCGAGGTGGGCTCTATCCATTGCTCATTTCCTCCTTTAGGTGTTCGACGGGGGCAAGGCCGCAGAGCTGCCTCACCTTCCTGTTCATCGCCATGATCGCCTCGAAATCGTTCTCCTGAGCCAGCGGGACGTCGACGACGTCGCTTCCGTAGTGCCGGAAATTTTCCGCCGCGAGCAGCACTTCTGTCGCCAGCGACGAATCCGCATCCAGTCTCTTTTTCAGCAGCGCCGCACCCGCCGCGCTGTGCCGCAGCTCGTCTCTCGTCAGGTATGTCAGGAGCCCGCGCAGCACCGGCTCGCGCGTCTGGTCGCCGAGTCGCCGGAAAAAGTGCGCGGCGAACAGCTCCGAGCACATGAAGTGAGTGAGATATGTCGCGACGAGCTCAGGCTGGTACGTGATATCCGCCGCCCTGGTACGTGCGTCGACCAACGCTGACTCCGACACCGTCGCGGGCGCGAATCCCACCGTATCGAGATATCGCTTGAGCGCCGTATAGTGCTTCAGCCCCTCGTAAAGCTCGAGGCTCAGAATAGCCGTCGCGTCGATATCGTCCCACAGGAGTCGCATGAGCCGCGGCGCGAACACCGGCAGATAGCCTTCGATCAGCGCCGCGTCGTGCAGCGCCGACAAAATCTCCGGCTCCGCACGCGCGATGTCCTTGTCGATGCGATGCCACCCGATGCTCTCCACCGACCACGCTCCCGCCTCGGCGGCCCGCAGATGCTCCTCGTACATCACGTATGACTCCCGTCGGAGGTCCTGCTCGCGGGGCCGGCTCCGCTGTCCTTTCCCGCGACGGCGAGGGTCTGCAAGCCGACTTCGTCCCGTTTGGTCCGGGCCCACTCGAACCCGGCCGACCTGAGCAGCGCGCGGATATCGTCCGCCGAGCGGTAGTGGGTGTGCAGCTCTGCCAGCTCGCGCGCGAGATAGTCGCTGATCCTGTCCCGACTCATCGCCGAAGTGATGAAGACTCCGCCGGGACGAAGCGACGCATGGCAGGTCGCGTAGAATCCGCGCAGCGTTTCATTCGGCAGAAACTCGCCAAACCCGAGCGAGACGATGACGTCGACGTCCCTCGGCAGCGCCCCCGCCTGCAGTGCATCCGCCTCCACGAAGCTGAAGTTCGGGTGATCGCGGGTGAGGGCGCGTGAAAGCTCGAGCGGAGCCGGATCGAGATCGATCGCGACGAAACGGGTGCGCGCGTAGATGTCCGGCTCGTCGCTCAAAAGGGAGTCAGCGACGTGGTACAGGTCGCGGCAAATCCCGGAAGGCACGGAGACGACGGTATGCTCGCGCGCCGCGGCATATTGCTTCGTCAGCGCCGCCATCACCTCTGCCTGTGAATGGAAGAAACGGCTGCGCATGGACCGGGCGCCGCGAAGGCGCAGCACCACGCTGTCGAGGAGCACGCCGATCCCGTAACGCCCGCTCGGCTCGCCGCGATAAATGTGGTCGGCGAAGCGGAAGCTTCCCGAATTCTCGATTCCTTCGCGCGCCAGATCGCTCATCCGCAGCAGTGCGTACACAGGCAGCAGGTGAAACTTGCCCTCTCGTACGAGGCGCCGCGGAATCGATTCCGAAACTCTCGTGCGGTTGGCGAGCTTCCGCCGGGTCATCCCGGCCGGCGGTGTCATGTAGCCACTCCCCGCATCAAGCGACATGGGCATGTGCCGACCTCGCCGGGTTTGGACGCGACCCCGGTAAATGCGATCTGACTGCGTCCGGCCAGTTCCGCGCATCCGGACCATGCTGTGACACGAACGCCAGCACCCAGCGCTCCCACCCGAAAGCGACACAGCCGCTATGGGCGGCCTCGCCATCCGGACGCCGAATGTCGAACGCCCGGCCGAAGTGCTGCTGGTGATCGTTGAACGACGACGCCGCGACGGTTCTCCCCGATCCGCCGACGGCCAGGCGCAGCTCGTACTTGAGCGGCAGGATCTGCTGCGCGAGCATCCGTCCTCGCGACTCGCTGGTGAAGAACGGATCTGTCGCCGGCTCGATGTACCCGTCCAGGCCGAGAGCTTCGACCCAGGCCGAGACCCGGTCCATCATTTCCTCGCGAAGATGCTCCACAACCGCGGGTCCTCCCACGACGATGATCTCGCGCATCGTGAACGCGCGCAGTCGCTCGAGTGGATGATCGTCGTCCGATTCCTCGCGGAAGCACCGACCCACCGTGGTAGTGAGCGAGCCGTCTCCTTCAACCGTCTTGCCGGCGAGTCGCGGGTACGCGTGATAGCAGACGGCGGGCGACAACGCCCGGCCAGGTTCGCTGCTCCTTACCAGCTTCTGCGGAAACGCCTCGACGAATCCAGCCCGCTCGAGCGTCTCCAGCTTGATCGCTTCGGGAGACTCGGTTTCGGTGGCGCCGAGCTCGCGAGCCCACGCACGGACGACGTTGTCGAGGTACCAGGACAGCGCCAGCGCGGATTCATGGAATCGGATCTCTCCGCCCTCCAGGACCTCGATCTCGCCTCGATGAATGAGCTCCGCGACCGGTTCGGCGTGAGACGAAGATCGCCGCACTGAAATGCCAGCGCGGTTCCGCGACTGGCGACGCGGTGTAACCGCGGGGG
>DASTTD010000118.1:0-2260 GCA_035760325.1 Gemmatimonadaceae bacterium | reverse complement strand
GTCGACGAGTGCTACAGCCTGGCGCATCTGGTCGAGCGAGCGGGATTTGATATGGCGGATCTGCGCCCAGGTGCCGGCTTCCGCGGCGATCCTGATCGTTTCGCGAACGGCGTCGAGCATTGCCGTCCCTTCGCTGCGCATGTGCGTAGCGTATCCGCCCCTGTAAGGAGTCACGTACCGCGTGAGCGCAATCAACTCCTCGGTAGTGAAGAAACTGCTGGGAATGTAGATGAGGGCGGTGCCAAGTCCGACCGCCCCATCGCGCATCGCGGAATCGATGAGCGCGCCCATGCGCGCGATCTCCTCCGTGGTCGGAGTCCTGTTCACGATACCCATCACCTCTTCTCGAACCGAGCTCGTGCCGACGTACGTGCCGAGATTTATCGCAATGCCCATTTTCTCGAGGTGCTCGAAATACTGGCCCAGCGACTGCCACGGACGATTGGGACTGGGCGGCTCACCCATCATCCGGTGTGGCCACGCCGAATGCACCTCGCCGGTTATCTCGCTGGTGATGCCCTGGGTGATTTTCGACACGGCGTGTGGGCCGCGCAGGATCGATGACTCCGAGTGCCCGAGCATATCGATGAATCCCGGCGCGATCACCTGGTCTTTCACGTCGATGACCCGCCGGGCAGTGAGATGAGGCAGCGAGGGACCGACATAAGAGATGCGATCGCCGCTCACGCCGACGCTGCCGCGGTACCAGGGATTGCCCGTGCCGTCGACGATTCTGGCATTCGTGAACAGGAGATCGTACGTCGCGGGAACCGGCCGGGTCGGAACGGTAGCGCAGCCGGCGGCGAGAACGATCGAGAAGGCAGCGAAGATCAGGGGTCGGAAGAGTGTCATGCTCCTTCAATATCCTGCGTTCCGGCGACTGTCAAATTCCGGTGCTGGCGCTACTTTCTCAGTCCCACCCCGTACGGAGCTCCAATGCGGTATCGCTCGCTTCGCGTCAATGCTCCCGCCGGCCTGGCGGGCACCGTGGCATCGCTCGTCGTCTTTGCCCTGCTCTCCGCCTGTGCGTCCGCGCGCAGCACCGGAGCGCCGGCGACGCAGGGAGCCGCGAGCTCGGCCGCGGCGCCGGTAAGGAGCGACGCCATGCTGCCGCTGCGATATGATGCCGCCACCGGAAAGCTCTTCCTCACCATTCGCCGCCCCGGTGAAGAGATGCTGTACCTCAACACACTTGCGGCCGGCGTCGGCGCGCTGGGTCTCGATCGCGGACAGGTAGGCGCCGAGGCTGTCGTTCGCTTCGAGCGGCACGGCGCGCGGGTTCACCTCGTCCAGACCAATACCGCTCACCGCGCGATCGGCGGCGACTCGGCCCTCCAGCGCAGCGTCGAAGAATCCTTTCCGCGCTCAGTGCTCGCCTCGTTTCCCGTCGTCAGCGACGGAGCGGCGGGAACCGTCGTCGACGCGACAGACTTCTTTCTGAGCGATGTCTTCAACGTCACCGGCGCCATCCGCCGCGCGGGGCAGGGAAGTTTCCGCGTCGATCGCGAGCGAAGCGCGATCATCCCCGCGAGCACGAGGGCATTTCCGGCCAATACAGAGATTCGTGCGGCATTGAGCTACGTGGGCGACGATCCCGGCCCGCAGCTGCGGAGCGTATCGCCGGACGGCCGCACCATCGGGCTCGAGCAGCATCACAGCTTCGTGAGGCTTCCGGCGCAGCCGCTCCCCGCGCGGGAGTACGATCCGCGCGCGGGTCTCTTCGCTACGAGCCCTTTCGATTTCGCGGAAAGCTTTCGTGGGGACTACCGGCAGCTGGCGGTGGTGAGGTGGCGGCTCGAGCCCTCCGACACCGCGGGGTATTTGCGCGGCGAGCGGGTGAGGCCGGTAAAGCCGATTGTGTACTATCTCGACCCGGCTATTCCCGAGCCATATCGAACCGCGTTCATCGAAGGCGGGATGTGGTGGAATACGATCTTCGAGTCAGCCGGCTGGCGTGACGCATTCCGTATCGAGCCGCTGCCGCCCGGCATCAATGCTCTCGATGCGCGCTACCCCGTCATCTACTGGGTCCACCGCGAGCGGCCCGGTCCGTCGGTCGGCCCGTCGTTCGTCGATCCGCGCAGCGGCGAGATCATCACGACTATCGTCCGCATGGATTCGTATCGTTCGCTCGTCAATCACGATATCTACATGGGATTGGTTCCCGCGGCGGGAGCGAACGCATTGCAGCTCACCGCTGAAGAGTTCGCGATGGCGCGGCGGCGGCAGCACAGCGCCCACGAGATCGGGCACACCCTCG
>DASTTD010000117.1:0-6466 GCA_035760325.1 Gemmatimonadaceae bacterium | reverse complement strand
TCAAGATCATCTATGACCGCACCGAAGACATGGTCGCGACGACGAAGCGGCATCCCTCGATCGTCCGGCATCGCACCGGAGTCATGCGCGACGGACGGATCGTGGCAATGGACATCGATGTCCTGATGGACGGCGGCGCCTATGTCACGCTGAGCCCGGTAGTGCTCTCACGCGGATGCATCCACGCCGCCGGTGCCTACCGCTGCGACAACGTTCACATTCGCGGGCGGACGGTATTCACGAACACTCCGCCTAACGGTGCGTTCCGCGGCTTCGGCGCGCCACAGACGCAGTTTGCCATGGAAGTCCAGATGGAGCGTGTCGCCGAAGCGCTCGACATGGATCCGGTCGAGCTGCGCAGAATCAATGCGCTGCGCCCCGGCGATACGACGGCAACCGGACAGACTCTGCGCGAGGACACGAGTGCACTCATGGTGCTCGAGGAGGCGGTGCGCCGCACGGACTTTCTGAAGAAGCGTGAGCAGTACAAAGGCACAAGCCGGGGATTGGGCCTGTCGCTCTTCTATCACGGGGCCGGATTCACCGGCAGCGGCGAGCTCAGCCTGAAATCGCGGGCGAGACTCGAGCTCACGCCTACGGGAGTGCGGATCGCCACCGGCAGCACGGAGATTGGCCAGGGAACCCGTACCACTCACGCCCAGATCGTGTCAGACACGCTCGGCATTCCTTACGAGGATGTCGAGGTCGCGCAGCCGGACACGGCGCGCGTTGCGGACAGCGGCCCCACGGTTGCGTCGCGCACGTGCATGGTGGTTGGAAAGATCCTCGAGAAATGCGCGCAGGAGATGAAGGAGAAGCTGAACCGCTTGTCCCCGGCGGAGTATCACGCACGCCACGGGACGTTCTCGGTTGAGCAGATGTACGAGCCCCCCGACTGGATCAGGTGGGACGATGCCGCGTACCGGGGCGACGCTTACGCGACTTACGGATGGGGATGCGATGTCGTCGAGCTCGAAGTCGATCCCGACACCTTCGAGGTGCGTCCGCTGAAGCTGACGGCCGTGCAGGAATTCGGACGGCCGATCCATCCCGCGCTCGCGCGAGGACAGATCGAGGGCGGAACCGCCCAGGGACTCGGCTACGCGTTGATCGAGCGTGTGGTGATGCGCAACGGAGCGATGGCCAACTCGCAGCTCACCAACTATACGATTCCCACGACGCTCGATATGCCGGAGCTCGATGTGGTGATGCTGGAGAATCACTATCCGGGCGGTCCGTTCGGCGCGAAGGGACTCGGCGAGCTTCCGATGGACGGTCCGGCGCCGGCCGTGGTAAATGCGCTGCGCCACCTCGGACACGATATCCGTGAGATTCCCGCCACGCCGGAGCTCATAGCCAGCTGCACCGCAGTCGCATGAATTTCGTTCTCAACGGGAAGAGCACGACTGTCGAGACGCATCCGATGGCGAGGCTGCTGGATGTGCTGCGCGAGGAGTGTGGTCTCACCGGGACAAAGGAAGGATGCGGCGAAGGAGAGTGCGGAGCGTGCACGGTCCTCGTAAATGGCGAGCCGGTATGCTCCTGCCTGATTCCGGTAGCGCAGGTGGAGAACAGGGACGTGGTGACGATCGAAGGGCTGGGTGACGATCATGCGCTCCAGCACCTGTTCATGAACGAAGTGGGAGCGCAGTGCGGTATCTGCACGCCGGGTATGATCATGGCGGCGATTCCGCTCGGTTCGTCGCCGACGCTGGACGACGTGAAGACGGCCCTGGCGGGAAATCTCTGTCGCTGCACCGGCTACTCGGCGATTTACCGCGCTGTTCTCAAGTGGCGTGGGATTTCCGAGGCCGGTGCGCCGCCGAGTCCGGCGCATTGAGAACGGCGATATCCGGACTCGAGATGCGAAGCGTTGCAACGCTCGGCGAAGCGCTCGCCGTACTGCGTGATGACGAGCTGACCCCGATAGCCGGAGCCACCGACATCTACGTCGCGCTCAATTTCGGAACGCTGGAGCCCAGGCGATTCGTCGACATCTGGTCGGTGAAGGAGCTGCGCGACATCTCGATGAGAGGAACGACGCTCGTCATCGGCGCGCTGGCGACGTATACGGCGCTGATTCGCTCACCGCTGGTCGCCGACCGGCTGCCAATGCTGGTGGAGGCATCGCGCCAGGTTGGCGGCGCGCAGATACAGAATCGCGGCACACTCGGCGGGAACATCGCCAACGCTTCGCCCGCCGGCGATTCCCTCCCGGTGCTCGCCGCGGCGGACGCGGTAGTAGTTCTTCGCAGCGCGGACCAGGAGCGGAGAGTTCCGATCACTCAGTTCTACACCGGCTACCGTGCCACGGTGATGCGCCCTGATGAGCTGATCGTCGCGATCGAAGTACCCCCTGTGAATGGCAGGCAGTGGTTTCGCAAAGTGGGGACGCGGGCGGCGCAGGCGATCTCGAAGATCGTCGTTGCGGGCGTGAGGAGCGGGGAGCCACGAATCGCTTTTGGGAGCGTCGCACCGACAGTGGTGCGAGTCCCGAAAACCGAGCGCGCACTGGCTGATGGCGCGACGATCGATGAGGCCGCGCTGATTTTGTCGCGGGAGATCGCTCCGATCGACGATCTCAGATCGACTGCCGGATATCGGATGCGAGTAGCGATCAACCTGCTGAGGCGCTTCTGGATCGAGACGGGGTGACGGACCTCGTCATCCGCGGGCGGGGCGTCGTAACTCCAGACGGTGTGCGCGCGGCCTCGGTGCACATAGCCGCGGGACGAATCGTTCGTCTCGGCGCGTGGGAAGATGTGAGCTCAGGTGTGCAGGTCATCGACGCCGGCGGATGTCTGGTGATGCCGGGGCTCGTAGACACCCATGTCCACATGAATGAGCCGGGGCGTACGGAGTGGGAGGGTTTCGCGACCGGAACGCGCGCTGCTGCCGCCGGCGGTGTTACGACAATTCTCGACATGCCGCTCAACGCCATTCCCCCGACGACCACGGTCGAGGCTCTGGAAGCCAAGCGCGTTGCGGCGCGCGAAAACGCCATTGTGAACGTCGAGTACATCGGCGGTGTCGTTCCGGGGAACACAGGTGAGCTCGACGGGCTTCGCGACGCGGGAGTTCGCGCGTTCAAGTGCTTTCTCTCACCTTCTGGAGTCGAAGAGTTCCCGGCGGTCAGTGAACGCGACCTGCGGGAAGCATTCCCGGTGCTGGCGCGACTCGGACTTCCGCTGATGGTGCACGCCGAGGATCCGGCGTGCCTGCTGCCGGGTCGCGGGTCGTCCCGAAAGTATGGGGATTACCTGACTACTCGGCCGGTCGCGGCAGAGCGCGCCGCGATCGCGCAGCTCGCCAGGCTGATGGCGGCTGTTCCGACGCCCGTGCACATCGTTCACCTCTCTTCGGCGGGCTCCCTCGACGTCGTTAGGACAGCAAGATCGAGGGGACTTCCAATGACCGTCGAGACGTGTCCCCATTATCTGACCTTCGCCGCGGAAGACATTCCCGAGGGTGCCACGGAATACAAATGTGCTCCTCCCATCCGTGAATCAGCCGAGCGGGATGCGCTGTGGAACGCGCTCCTCGGCGGGGACATTGACCTCATCGCGTCGGATCACTCGCCGTGTCCGCCGAACATGAAGGAGACAGAAGGCGATTTCTTTGCCGCCTGGGGCGGGATTGCATCCCTTCAGCTGTCGCTCTCCGCGGTATGGACCGGAGCGCGCGCTCGAGGGTTGAAGCCGGCCCGAATCGCGCAATGGATGAGCGCCGCGCCGGCGAGGCTGGCAGGCCTCCAGGATCGGAAGGGAGCGCTTGCTGTCGGCTACGACGCCGATATCGTGCTGTGGGATCCGGACGCGCGCTTCACGGTCGACCCCGGTGATCTCATGCACAAGCACAAGGTGACCCCGTACGCCGGGCGCGAGCTGTTCGGCAGGGTCTCGGCGACGTACGTCGGGGGACGACGTATCTTTGCCCAATGACTCCCGTTTCGAGCAAGCGTGTCAGGCTTCCGTCATACACGGATCTTCCGGACCTGGCCGCCGAGCGCGTCGGTGGCGCCGTAATCGCGGCCAACGATGAATTCTTCGCGCCGAAGGAAAACCTGATCAAGGCAAGCGCGCCAGAATGGCGCGAGGGTGAGTACACTGACCGCGGCAAGTGGATGGACGGCTGGGAGACGCGGCGCCGCCGCACCCATGGCCACGACTGGGCGATCATCCGCCTGGGGTTGCCGGGTATCGTTCGTGGCGTCGTCATCGACACGAGCTACTTCACCGGCAATTACCCGGAACAGTGCAGCATCGACGCGGCAGCCGTCGAAGGATTGCCGTCGATCCATCGGATGACGAGCGGGAAAATCAAATGGGAGCCGCTCCTCGGGAAAGCTTCCCTGAAGGGAGACGGCGTGAATCCGTTCTCCATCGAGTCGAACGATCGGCGCGTCACGCACGTGCGCCTGAACATTTTTCCTGACGGAGGCGTCGCGCGGCTTCGGGTACACGGCGAAGTAGTGCCTCATGAAGGGACGTTCACCCCGGGGCGCGAGGTGGATCTTGCCGCGCTCAGGAATGGCGGATTCGTGGTTTCCTGCAGCGACATGCACTACGGCAATCGGCAGAATCTCATTTTGCCGGGTCCCTCGACTCACATGGGTGATGGCTGGGAGACGAAGCGGCGGCGGGGACCGGGACACGACTGGGCAATCATTCGTCTAGCCCGGCGTGGCATCATCCACCGTGCCGAGCTCGACACCGATCACTTCAAGGGCAACGCGCCGGGCGAATGCATGCTCGAGTACGCCGATTCTGCCCGCTCGTTCAACGCGCGCACGGCGCGCTGGAACGTGCTCGTGCCGAAGACCGCGCTCCAGCCCGATCATCACCACTTCTGGGGTAAGCTCACGCCCAAAGCCGCGACGCATGTGCGATTGAATATCTATCCCGATGGCGGTGTGGCACGGCTGCGGTTGTTCGGGCGCGTACCCCGCTGAAGCGACGGTGAGGGTAAGCGTCGCCGATCTGGATTCGATGCCGCAGCCTCAGGCGAATGCGCTGCTCAGCCAGTGCTGCGGGTCATCCCGGTGGATTGCGGGCATGGTCGGGAGGCGACCGTTCCGATCACGCAACGAGGTACTTTTGGCCGCGGATGAAATCTGGCGCGCGTTGGCGCCGGCCGACTGGCTTGAAGCTTTCTCTCACCATCCGCGAATCGGCGAACGAAAAAGCGCGTTGTCACAGAGTGCGAGGGCAACTGCCTGGGCGGCGGGTGAGCAGTCGGCAGTCGACCAGGCAAATGATGACACTCGAGCCGCGCTCGCCGAAGCAAACCGCGAGTACGAGGACCGATTCGGGTATATCTACATCGTGTGCGCGACCGGAAAGAGCGCTGAGGAGATGGTCACCCTGGCCCGCGAGCGACTCCGAAATGATCCGGATGTCGAGCTGCGCCTGGCGGCCGAGGAACAGAGGAAGATCACGCGAATCAGGCTCGAGAAACTGCTAAACGACGGGGAGGCAGATTGAGCACGCTCAGCACGCACGTGTTGGATACGGCGCTTGGCCGGCCGGCGCAGGGAATACGAGTGACTCTCGAGAGCTCGGATGACCTCATCGGGTCGGGAACTACCGACGCAGATGGGAGGGTGCGTGATCTTCAGAAGAAGGACGAACCACTGGGCGAGGGGAGCTACCGGCTGACGTTCTACGTCGCGGAATACTTCTCCAAAGCCGGGCGGGAGACATTCTTCCCTGAGATCGTGGTCAGTTTCCGTATCGCCGGCGGCACGGGACACTATCACGTGCCCCTCCTGCTCAGTCCGTTCGGGTACTCGACTTACCGGGGAAGCTAGCGCGGAAGGATTGAACAGTTCTGTTGCAGTTGCTACCGTGTGCTTGCGCCCTGCGCGATCCATCGCCCAAGGATCGCTCGCTCAGTCCCGGTGATATTCGTCTTGTTCTCCGGCGGCATTGTCCGCGTCACGATGGCGCGTTCCCGGATCCGCGCGACGTGAGCCCGAATCTGCTCAGGTGAATCAAAGGCCACCCCACCAGGCGCGACACCGAAGCTCAGGTCACTGGGCGCTGACGAATGACAGGACGCACAGCGGCGATCGATGATCGTGCGCGCGTCAGCGAAGCTCACCGGACCCGACTTAGCGGCCGGTCGGACCGCATTTGCGGACGATCCGTATCTCATTATCGCGATCAGCGCGAGTACGCCTAGCGCGAGCGTCCCCGCCAGCGCGGGGCGCCATACCGGAAAAGTGAACCGGATATTCAGCAGGTGACGAACGGCCGCGCCCGCCGCGACCAGTGCGAGAAGCAGCAGCCAGTTCAAACCGCTCGCATATACGGCGGGAAAGTGGCTGATCACCATCAGCACGATCACCGGAAACGTGAAGTAATTGTTGTGGATCGATACCCGTTTCGCGCGCGCAGAGACGGCGGGATCCGCTCCACGGCCCTCGGCCACCGACGCGACGAGCTCCCGCTGTGAGGGCACGATC
>DASTTD010000116.1:0-2703 GCA_035760325.1 Gemmatimonadaceae bacterium | reverse complement strand
GGCGAAATCAAGAACGTTCTCGAGGCCGGGGGTGAGGAGTGCGATGTAATGGCGGCCTCGCCCCTGACCGCGACGCAGTTTTCCGACTGCGTGACTGCGGGCGCCGACATTGTGTGCGTTACGCCTGACACGCTCCGCAATCTCACTGTCCACCCGCTCAGTGATCGTGGCGTCGACCGCTTCCTGAGCGACCTCGCCAGGCGCCCGAAGCAAAGGGCGCCAGCTTGAGTCTCGCCGTGACGCGCTTTCTGACGGCGTTGGTCCTCGTTGCCTGCCAGGGCGCATCCAGCTCCTCCTCGTCCGCGCAGGGAGTGCAGCTCTCGACGGAGGCGGACGCCGTTTCCGCGTCGCGAAGAACGGCTATCACCGAAGCAGTGGCGCGCGTCGCTCCCGCGGTCGTCACCGTCCAGACCGAGGTGATGGAGCGGGTGCCCGCGGATGTGTTCGAGCAGTTTTTCGGCCGCCGCTCCGGTCAGCGATCCACGGCGGGTATCGGCTCCGGATTCATCTTCCGCGAGGACGGGGCGATCGTGACCAACGCCCACGTCGTGGCGGGCGCATCACGGATCTCGGTCGCGATGCGAGACGGCACGAGCTATCCCGCCACTCTGGTCGGCATGGACGAGACGAACGATCTCGCGGTGGTCAAGATCACCGCGCGAGACCTGCCGGTTGCTCCGCTCGGATCGTCGAGCAACCTGCTCATCGGTGAGTGGGCCATCGCGATCGGCAATCCTTTCGGCTTCGTCCTCGCCAATACCGAGCCAAGCGTAACCGCGGGGGTCGTGAGCGGAATCGGAAGAAATCTCGCGACTCCAACGGAAGGCGCGGGCGTGTACGTGGACATGATCCAGACGGACGCTTCGATCAACCCCGGAAATTCCGGAGGCCCGCTCGTGAACGCGGCTGGAGAGGTGATCGGAGTCAACAGCTCGATATTCTCCCCGAGCGGCGGATCCGTCGGAATCGGCTTCGCCATCCCGATCAATCGAGCAAAGCGCGTCGTAGACGATCTGCTCGCTCACGGGGTAGTGCGCAGGCCGTGGATTGGCGTTCAGCTTCAGCTCGCGCGCACTCCGGGCGGTGCACGCGCCAGGACCATGGGAGTACCCGTCGCGTCGGTGATTCCGGGATCGCCGGCCGCGAGAGCGGGAATCCGCGCCGGCGACGTGATCCTTCGATCCCGTAACCGCGACCTGCATTCTCCCTACGACTGGTACGCCGAGCTGCTCGAGCTGCGCGTTGGGGAGCGAAACCCGCTGGTCATCAGGCGCGGAACCCGCGAGATCCCCATCACCGTAGACATCGCCGATCTTCCCGATGTCAACGCCCCAAGAGTGACCGTTCTCCGTGAGATCGAGCTGATAACGCTGACGCCCGCCATACGCGCGCAATACGACATCCGCAGCCGTCAGGGCGCGGTGGTCAATCGCGTGAGCGAGCGGGTCCAGCAGCAGATCGGAATCCAGAGCGGCGACGTAATAGTTCAGATCAACCGAACTCCGATCCCTGATGCCGAGGCCGTCCAGCGGATTCTCACGTCTTACGGGCGAGGTGGACTCCGGATGTATTTCGAGCGTGGCGGTCAGATCTACGCGACCGAGTTCAGCTTCAACTAGTGGAAAGCGACCGTTACAGCTCGCCTCTCGCTGAACGCTATGCGTCGGCGGCGATGCTGGAGCTGTGGTCGCCGGCGGTACGCCACGGTTTGTGGCGGCGTCTCTGGCTGGCGCTGGCCGAATCGGAAAAGGAGCTGGGTGTAGCAATTCCGGACGAGGCCGTCGCGCAGATGCGCGCGAATGTGGATGGCATCGATTTCGCCGGCGTCGCGAAGTACGAGAAACGCTTCCGCCACGATGTGATGGCACATGTCCACGCCTTCGCGGATGCGGCGCCGGAAGCGAGAGCCTTCATTCACCTTGGCGCGACGAGCGCCTACGTTACCGACAACGCCGATCTGATTCTGATGCGCCGCGCGCTCGGAATCCTGCGTACGCGGATTGTCGACGTCCTTCGTTCGCTGGCCCGGTTCGCCGCCGAGTGGCGGGATCAGCCGACACTTGGCTACACCCACCTTCAGCCCGCGCAGCCAACCACCGTCGGCAAGCGCGCGACGCTCTGGATGCAGGACCTCGTTCTCGACATCGAGGACATCGACTACCGGATCCGCACCCTTCCGTTCAGGGGAGTGAAAGGGACGACCGGCACGCAGGCCAGCTTTCTCGAGCTCTTCGGTGGAGACCACGACCGGGTTCGTCGCCTCGATCACCTCGTCACGCGGAAGATGGGTTTTTCCGCTTCTCTCACCGTCACAGGGCAGACGTACACTCGCAAGCTCGATGCGCGGATCCTGTCGGTCGTGGCCGGAATCGCCGCCAGCGCGGCGAAGTTCGCCGGTGACGTGCGCATGCTCCAGTCGTTCGGTGAAATCGAGGAGCCGCGGGAAGCGGAACAAATCGGATCGTCCGCCATGGCCTACAAGCGCAACCCGATGCGGTCCGAGCGGATCTCATCGCTTGCGCGGTTCGTCATCTCGCTGGAAGGAAACGCGAATCACACCCACGCGGCGCAGTTCTTCGAGCGAACCCTCGACGACAGCGCGAATCGCCGTCTCGTAATTCCCGAGAGCTTCCTCGCCACCGATGCCATTCTCATCCTGATGTCGAACGTGGCGTCGGGCCTGGAGGTGAATACCGCCGTGAT
>DASTTD010000115.1:0-3654 GCA_035760325.1 Gemmatimonadaceae bacterium | reverse complement strand
TTCTTCACCGCAAAGCTTCGGGCGCCACGTTCGCACGATGATGGGAATGTCACCGGTCAGGTTCCGGAGCATTTACGACGGCCAGGGAATGCTTCAATACTTCAGGACGGAGCTGGTCCTGCCGTATGTGGACGTGCTCTGTGTCTTCAGGCCGGCGGCGGCGTTTCCGGGATGGATGCCGAAGCCGAAGTCCGGCCGCCATCCTAAGTCGGCAGAGCCTCGAGGAGCTCGCTTGCGCGAACAAGACTGACGACGCGAATGCCGGCCGCCTCGATCGCCTCGCATCCTCCCTCTTCACGGTCGACCAGTGCCAGCACTCCAGCCACCACTCCGTCCGCGCCTCTGACTGCATCGATCGCCTGGAGTGTCGAGCGGCCGGTTGTAACCACGTCCTCGACGACGACGACACGGTCTCGCGGAACGAACGGACCTTCGATCAGCTGACCCGTACCGTGGGTCTTCGCCTGCTTGCGCACGGTGAATGCGCGGAGCGGCTTGGCGGATGATGCGCTCGCGTAGCTGATCGCGTAAGCGATCGGGTCCGCGCCGAGTGTCAGGCCTCCCACTGCATCGGCCCGCCAGTCCTCGGTCTGGATCGCCGCGAGACCAATAGCGCCGATCAGCCGCAGGCCATCAGGACTCATCGTCGTAAGCCGTGCATCGATGTAAACGTCGGACGTCTTTCCTGACGCGAGCGTGAATCGACCACGCCTGGTCGACCGGGTGGCCAGCAGTGTGATCAGCCTCGAGCGGTCCGTCATGGTGCGTGAGGTTAGGGACTCTTATGATTGGAGTCAATGCACGCGCTTTCGCAGCTCGGATTCGATGAATGGACCGGCCGGATTGGGTGGATCATATCTCTCGCGACGGTGCTTGGCCTGGCGCTGGTGCTGCGCCATGAGCGGCGTCAGGCCCGCAGTCTGGTGGAGAGGTCGAAGGAGCTGGAGCGTCTGTCGTCCGAGCTTCTGCGCGTCAATCGAATGAAGAGCGAGTTTCTCGCGAATGTCTCGCACGAGCTGCGAACTCCGCTCAATGCGATCGTGGGATTCGTGGACCTGCTTCGTGAGGGTGTCTACGGCGAGCTCGGCCCCAGACAGGTCAAGCCGGTGGAACGGATCGAGGCTTCGGCCAATCACCTCAGACATCTGGTGGACCAGGTGCTCGACCTGGCGAAGATGGCGGCGGGACGACTGGAGATTCACACCGAGTCGATCGACCTCCGCCCGTTCGTTCTCGATGTCGCGAGCGAGATCGAATCGCTCGTCAGTGAAAAAGGACTCAGTCTGTCATTGGTGATGGGTGCCGCGCTTCCCAGGATACGGACCGACCCGACGCATCTGCGGCAGATTCTGATGAATCTGCTGGGAAATGCAGTGAAGTACACGAACGAGGGAAACATCGTCATCAGAACGCGGCTGGCGGATTCCCTGCCCGAGAATGGCGCGGCACCCGGGCGCCCCTCACACATCCAGCATCCCTGGATCGGAATTCAGGTGATCGACACGGGAATCGGAATACATCCCTCTGACCAGCGACGCATTTTCGAGGAGTTCGAGCAGGTCGACGCGGGACCGCGCGGACACTCGGCCTCTCGTGGCACGGGACTCGGCCTCGCGATCTCGAGGCGGCTTGCCGCGCTCCTCGGTGGCACGGTCGAGCTCGAGAGCGAGCTCGGGAAGGGATCGACCTTTACGCTCTGGCTTCCCGTGGATCCCCGGGAGCTAACGACTTCGCTTGAGTAAGCCCTTGAACTTGTCCAGCATTTTCGGCGCGTCTCTATTCTGTTGAGCCGCGATCTCGAACGCCTCGGCAAATGCCACCACGCTCGGGTACCGGTCCGCTGGCGCGCGTGAAAGAGCGCGCATCACTACCGCATCGAGCGCCGGACTGATGCGAACTTCTCCCGAAGCTTCTCTGAGCGGGATGGGCGGCATCGTCAGAAGCTGGGTGAACATCTCCCTCGGGGCCTTGGCGGTGTACGGGAGACATCGCGAAAGCAGGTAGTACGCGATGGTTGCCAGGCTATACTGGTCAGCCGCGGTGGAGACTATCTCGCCCGACAATGCCTCGGGCGCGATGTACATGAGCGTTCCGACGAAGAACCCGGCACGGGTGAGACGCTCGTCGCCTGAGGCCTGTGTATCCGTCGCGATGCCGAAATCCAGCAACTTCACCTGTCTCGTCGCCGGATCATACATCACGTTTTCAGGCTTGAGGTCGCGATGAACGATCCCGGCGTCGTGCGCTGCCTGAACTCCCGCCGCGATCTGTGAGACGATCGTGGCAACCTCATCCTTCGGGAGCGGAGCGCGAAGCTTCGCGTGCCGGTCGAGGATCTCGCCACTGGCCCACTCGATGGCGAGAAAATGGAGCCCGTTGTCTGCCTGGCCGATCTCGATCGTGTCGACGACATTGGGATGCCTGACCCGGGCGCCGTAGCGCGCTTCGCGCACGAACCGGGCGACAGCTGTTCTGTCCTGGCGAAGCTTTTCCCGTAGCACTTTGAGGGCGACAGTGCCATGATTCGGGTGTTGCGCCCGATACACTGAGGAAGTACCGCCTTCGCCCACTTCCTTGTTGATGGTATAGCCAGCTACGGACGTGCCGATCAGCTCTTCTCGGGACACGCCGCGAAACTAATAGAAACCGCCGAACCCGGACAGGGTACAACCAACCCATGCTGACATCGTCAATATGCTCCCTCGGGATACTCCTGACTGGAGCAACGCTGATTTCGGGTTGTGGCTCCTCACGAACCGGGACCGGAAATCCACGGGCGCTTCCCACCGGAGGCGTCTCGGCACCCGACATCAGCCAGCTCTACCGTCAGATCGGTCTGATGGCCGCACCGAATCCGCTCTCGTTCGTCGGAAAAATCGCGTCGTTCGCGTCGAGCAATCCGGATACTACGCTCGTTCTCGTCAGCATCTCGATCCCGAACCGCGCGCTCACGTTCTCGCGAGAGGGCGACAGATACCGCGCTCCCTATGAGGTAAGGCTGGCGGTTACGCGGGGAATGACTGAAGCGGCAAGTATCAACGCCACCGAGATCGTACGGGTCGGTTCGTTCCGGGAGATCAACCGCACCGATGAGAGCATCATTTTCCAGCATTTTCTGCGCATTCCCCCGGGGAGCTACACGCTGTCCACGGCCGTGCGGGATGTAGGCGGTTCGAGAACCTCGACCCAGCAGGTGGCGGTCACGATCCCCACCCTCACGGCGGGAAAATTCTCCATTCCGGTTCTCGTTTATGAAGCCCGCGGCAGATCGAGGCTCGACTCACTGCCCAAGGTGCTCGTGAGCCCACGATCGAGTGCCGTCTTCGGGCGCGACAGCACCGTGGCCATCTACCTGGAGGCCTACGGAACGGGGACGCGGCTTCCGCTCGACTACGTCGTTCGCAACGACAAAGGAGTGCAGCTGTGGCGCGACTCGGCGACGCTCGCCCACAATGGGTCGCTGTTTCATGGAATTCTCAACGTGCCGATTTCCGCCGTTGGAATCGGCGTCGCGAATGTCGCTCTGGTGCGCCGTGACACCCGTGACAGCGTGACGGCTCCGCTGTTCGTGAGCTTCGGTGAGGATATTCCGCTGATGTCGTTCGAGGACATGGTGAGCTATCTGCGGTACTTCACGACTCCCTCACGTCTGCG
>DASTTD010000114.1:0-7889 GCA_035760325.1 Gemmatimonadaceae bacterium | reverse complement strand
ATGCGCGACAGCGCCTTCGTCACAGAGCTGGACAAGCTTCTCAAGGATTACGTCGGCCGGCCGTCTCCCCTCGGAATCGCGCCGCGCCTTTCCGCTTCAGTGGGATGCTCCGTTTACCTGAAGCGAGAGGACCTGAATCACACGGGTGCGCACAAGATCAACAACGCTCTTGGCCAGGCGCTGCTGGCGGTCCGGATGGGAAAGCGGCGGATAATCGCCGAGACCGGAGCAGGGCAGCACGGCGTTGCGACCGCCACCGCCTGCGCGCGATTCGGTCTCGATTGCACCGTTTACATGGGCGAAGAGGACATGCGCCGCCAGCAGCTGAACGTCTACAGGATGCAGCTGATGGGCGCGAGCGTCGTTCCAGTTCTGTCGGGAACGCGAACGCTGAAGGACGCAACGAGTGAAGCGATCCGCGACTGGGTCACGAACGTAGCCGACAGCTACTATATCATCGGCTCGGTGGTGGGCCCGGCACCTTACCCGCGAATGGTGCGCGACTTTCAGGCGGTGATCGGGCGGGAGGCGCGCGATCAAATGCTGGATTCCGCGGGCAGGCTTCCCACCACGATCGTCGCGTGCGTGGGAGGCGGCTCGAATGCGATGGGGATCTTTCACGCTTTCATTGCCGATGAATCGGTGAGCCTCGTGGGCGTGGAAGCAGCCGGGCGTGGTCTCGCCACAGGGGAGCATTCCGCCTCCCTCGCCGAAGGAGTTCCGGGGGTGTTGCACGGCTCTCTCAGCTATCTGCTTCAGGACGAGAACGGCCAGGTCCATCCAGCGCACTCGATCTCTGCCGGGCTCGATTATCCGGGTGTCGGTCCCGAGCATTCCTGGCTCAAGGACAGCGGGCGGGCGAGATACGTATCCATCACCGACGACGAAGCCGTCGAGGGGCTCAGGTTATTGAGCCGCCTGGAGGGGATCATTCCCGCCCTCGAGACGTCACACGCGGTCGCCTGGGTCGTCAAAGAGAGGGAGAAGTGGCGGCATGACGATGCCGTGCTGATTTGCATCAGCGGCAGGGGCGACAAGGATCTCGCGCAGATAACGGAAATGGGACTTCCCGCATGACAGCGTCGGTACCACCAAAAGTCGATCAGGACGAGTCCAGGGAGCCATCGTTTCCGATCGTCTTCGTAACCGACCTGCTGAAGGCCTTCGTGAAGGCAATGCGCGCGCACCAGCTCTACCTCGCCAATAATCCCATGCACGCGCGGTCGCTCGAGGCGGTGAAGCAGGCTTTCAGCGCGCTCTGGGCGCATACGGATACCCTCGAGCTGCAGGTCGTCGAGACCCAGCTGAAATGGGAGGGCCGGGTCGTGCTCGACGAGGGAGAGCGGACGAGCGAAAACCTTGCGTGGCTCTTCTACAAGGATGGAATCCGCGAGCTGACGTTCCTCGAGGGATTCGAGAACGATGACCTCAGCGACCTCTTCGATCTGATGCAGCGGGTCCGGAGGGCCACCGTCGACGACGACGACCTGCTCACTCTGATGTGGGAGCGCGAGTTCAGCGCGCTGCGCTACAAGTACGTGGACCTGCTCGTCGAGGCTGGGCCCGGCATCGAGTCCATTGAGCGGTCGGAGCAGAAGGAGAAAATTCTCTCCCCCGCGGAGGCTGAGGCCGGAGCAGCAGACAACAGTCCCGTGACCCAGATCGGGGACTTCGATTCAGCTCTCTACTTTCTGGACGACACGGAAGTCGAGTACCTCCAGACCGAGATCCAGCACGAGTTCTCGAGGGATGTAAGGCCGGCCGTCATCGCATCGCTCCTGGACACGTTCGAGACGCAGAAGGATCCGACCGTGCGCGAGGAGATCTGCGGCCTTCTCGATTATTTCCTCCTGATTCTCCTTTCCACCGCCCAGTACCGGAACGCCGCCTACCTCCTGCGCGAAGCGTCCATTACATCGAACCGGGCGCCCGACATCCTCGAGCCGCAGAAGCAGCGACTCACTCAGCTTGGGGAGCTGATGAGCGACCCGAAGCCGCTGGGGCAGCTGCTGCAGGCGCTCGAAGACACTCCGCTTCGCGCCCCGCAGACCGAGCTGGACGAGCTGTTCGCCATTCTGCAGCCGGCCGCGCTCGAGACGGTGCTGGGCTGGATCAGCCGCAGCAACAACACCGAGCTGCGAATGCTCCTCGAGCTGGCGGCGACACGCCTCGCGTCGGCGAACAGTGCCGAGCTCATTCGACTCATTGGCTCCGACGACGAAGCAGTGGTGATGCAGGCCATCCGCCGTGCCGCGGCGCTCAAGACTCCCGCGGCTGTTCCTGCGCTGGGGAAAATGCTCACCGTGGGCGAGCCGGAAATGAGAGTCGCGGCGGTGACCGCGCTGACGGACATCGGGTCGCCGGGCGCGATGCAGATGCTCGAGCGCGCCATCATCGATGAGGACCGCGAAGTTCGAATCGTCGCCGTCCGCGCCCTCGGAGCCCGCTCTGCACGCAGCGCGCTGCCGCGCATAGAGGCGGCCATCAAGGGAAAGGATCTCCGGGAAAGCAATCTCACCGAGAAAATGGCGTTCTTCGAAGCGTACGGCCTGCTCGCGGGCGATGCCGGGATATCCCTGCTGGACAGCCTGCTCCATTCGAAGGGATTCATGGGCAAGCGCGATGATTCGGAGATCAGAGCCTGCGCCGCTATGGCACTGGGAAAGATCGGCTCCCCGAAGGCCATGGACTCGCTCACTCGGGCGGCGTCGGAGAAGGATGTCATCGTTCGAAACGCCGTGAGCCGCGCGATTCGCCGGGCGCCGGCATGAGCGGAACCAGGGCGGTGGCGAACGAAGGCTGGGGTGGCGAGGGCAAGTCCGGATCCGGGGTTCGCCGAAGTGGACGCAATTTCATGATCGCGTTCCACGGCGCTCTCCGGTCGATCAAGCTCTACCCGCTCGAGCACAGCGCGGTTCAGAAGTCGCTCTCCGAGCTGGCGCAGATCGCCGAGGAGATGCGCGCCGAGGAGGGAGATCTCGAGTTCCGGGTCGCGGGCGAGTTCATCTTCATCAACTCGACCCGCCTGCGGCTGGATCTCAGCAACTACGCCACCTTCGGCCACATCCTGAGCCTCTGCAAGAGTGCGGGAATCGGCGCCATCCACGTCGGCCCGCACGGCGGTGCCCGCGACTGGTCGCTTCTCCTTTCTCTCATGGGAGGCGAGGCGAAGGTTGGTCCGGCGGAACGGCTGGCGCAGATCAACTCGAGGCTGAGCGAAGCGAAGATCGACCTCTTCCAGCTCGATCCGCCGATGGAGACGGAAAGCGATCAGCAGTTCAACGAGGAATCCAGGGCAGCGGCCAATCGCACCTACTCGCAAGGCGTCGCCGTGACCAAGGATGTCATCAACTCCGTTCGAATCGGCAAGACGCCGAGCATCCGGAAGATCAAGCGCGTGGTGCAGGGAATCGTCGATCAGGTTCTGAACGAGGAGACGTCGCTGATAAGCCTCACGGCCCTCCGCGACTACGACGAGTACACGTTCACGCACTCGGTCAACGTCTGCATTTTCTCGGTCGCGCTGGGCCGCCGGCTCGGGATGACCAAGCTGCAGATGTATGAGCTGGGTCTTGCCGCGCTGATGCATGACATTGGAAAATCGCGGGTTCCTCTGGACATGCTCCAGAAAAAAGGGCAGCTGACCGACGACGAGTGGAAATGGATGGCCTCCCACCCGTGGCTCGGCGTGCTGGTGCTGTTCCAGTTCCGCCGCCAGCAGGAGGAGCTTTCCTATCGGGCCATGACGGTGTGCCACGAGCACCACATGAAGATCGACCTCACGGGCTACCCGAAGACGGTGCGGCCGCGTCAGATGAGCGTGCTCAGCAAGATCGTGACGATTACCGATGGATATGATGCCGCGACTTCCCGGCGCACATATCAGACCGAGGGGCTGACGCCAGCGGCCGTGCTCGAGGAGATGCGGGACAACCCGCGCCGCGGGCTCGATCCCGTCCTCGTCAAGGCGTTCATCAACCTGCTCGGGATCTATCCTGTCGGCACCCTGGTGGTTCTGGATACCTTCGAGCTTGCCGTGGTCTCCTCTACCAACCCGAGTCCGGAAGCCCTGTCGCGTCCAATCATCAAGATCATCAGCGACCCGCGGGGCAACATCATCAGTCCGCCGCTGGTCGTAGACCTCGCGGTGCCGGAAGCCGGCGGGAACTTCAAGCGGACGATCATCAAGACGGCGGATCCGGACCGCTATGGCATCACCGTCAGCGACTATCTCACCTAACGCGATAGACGGGCGCTTCGACGCCCTCCGCGCGGCATCGCGTCGTGCACTCGTGTGTTATCTCACTGCGGGGCACCCCGATCTTTCGCGATCACTCGAGGCATTGAGCGCGGTGGACGATGCCGGCGCCGACATCGTCGAGATCGGGGTTCCTTTTTCCGACCCAATCGCGGACGGGCCGGTCATTCAGAAAAGCTCGCACCGGGCGCTCGCGAACGGGATGACGTACGATGCAACCCTCGAGCTGATCGCCTCCGCCCGGCTCAGGTCGCCAGTCGTTCTCTTTTCCTATCTGAATCCGGTGCTCGCGGCCGGACCGGATGCGCTGACCCGCGCGTCGGCGGCCGGGGCCAGCGGGATTCTCATAACCGATCTCCCGGTCGGGGCCGACGCGGAGCGTGAAGAGTGGCTCGGCTCGAGCGGTCTCGCCTTCATCCGTCTGGTTGCTCCAACTACGCCTCGCGAGCGGATGGCGGAGATTGCCCGTCACGGCAGTGGATTCGTGTATCTCATCAGCCGACTCGGCGTTACCGGAGTCCAGGAGAGTGTCGCATCGTCCCTGCCGGAGAGTATTTTGCGACTGCGCTCGACCACGACGCTGCCGATCTGCGTCGGCTTCGGCATTTCCACGGCGGATCAGGCGCGCGCCGTGGGCCGCCTTGCTGACGGCGTGGTGGTCGGAAGCGCGCTCGTCAGCGCGGCGGAAGACAGCGTCGAAGCGGTATTCAAACTCGTCCGCAACCTGCGGGAGGCCCTCGATGGCTAGCACCCGGTCTTCGATCAGCGATGTCGTGACGCTGAAGGGGATGCGGTTCCATGCGCGAATCGGCGTCCTTCCCCACGAAGCCGAAATCGCCCAGTCGATAGAGGTGGATGCGTCGCTGTGGGTGCGGCGCGGGGAGACGCATCTTACTTCACGCGACATTGTGGACTATCGCCGCGTTTATGATCTGGTCGCCGACGTCGTTACCGGCGGGCACATCAACTTTCTCGAGGAAGTCGGCGAGCGCATCGCCGACCGGGCGTTGGAGCTGCCGCTCGTCGAGCGAGTGATGATCGCCGTTCGCAAGCCGCACGTGGCCCTGCCCGGCCCACTCGCCTACGCCGAAGTCGCGATCGAGCGAGAGCGTGCGTGAAGGACATCGCCTACATAGCTCTCGGCTCCAATCTGGGGCGGCGCGAGGTATTTTTGGCCGATGCGCGGAGAGCGATTGCCGAGTTGCCGCGGACTGATCTGCTTGCCGAAACGGAAGTAGAGGAGACCGCTCCCATCGGCCCTGTTCCGCAGGGGCCATTTTTGAATCAGATGATCGCCGTTCAAACAGAGCTTACACCGACGGAGCTGCTCTCGGCGCTGCAGGAGATCGAGCAGAGGGCCGAGCGAAAGCGTGGCGAGCGGTGGGGACCGCGGACACTCGATCTCGACATCGTCTCGTTCGAGAGGCAGACGGTCGATGAGCCGGGACTGAAGGTTCCGCATCCGGAGCTGCCGAACCGCGCCTTCTGGCGGCGGGAGCTGGCGCAATTGCGGGGGTCCGCTGTTGGCTGAGCAGGGGACGGAGACCAGGCCCGTCTCGATCGGCGACTTCGTCGCGCACAAGCAGACGGGTGAAAAGCTCGTCATGGTCACCGCATACGACGCCTTGTTCGGCCGTCTGGTCGATGAGTCCGGCGTCGACGCGATACTTGTTGGCGATTCAGTCGCGACGGCCGTCTTCGGGCAGGAGTCGACGCTGCCCGTGACACTCGATCAGATGATCTATCACGCGACCGCGGTCAGGCGAGGCGTCAAGCGATCGCTCCTGGTGATCGACATGCCGTTTCTCACTTACCAGGCCAGCATCGAGCTCGCAATCCTCAACTGTGGACGTGCGCTTCAGGAGACCGGTGTAAACGGCGTCAAAGTCGAGGGAGGCAACCCGGAAATGGTCGACACGGTGCACGCGCTCGTGCGCACGGGAATCCCCGTGATGTCTCACATCGGATTTACACCGCAATCGGTAAAAACGATTGGCGGAGCGCGGGTTCAGGGGCGGGAACAATCCGACGCGGATAGACTTGTCGCGGAGGCGCGCAGTCTCGAGGAAGCCGGCGCGTTCGCGCTGGTCCTGGAGCTGGTACCGGCAGGCGTGGCGGCCAGAATCACGGAGGCACTCCGGATTCCGACGATCGGAATCGGCGCGGGACCTGATTGCGACGGCCAGGTGCTGGTATTGCCCGATCTCCTCGGACTGAACGATACGTTCTCACCCCGCTTTCTGAAGCGCTACGCCGAGCTCGCGGCCGACGTCAGGGAAGCCGTCGGCAGCTTCGCCGACGAAGTCCGCCGCGGCGTTTATCCCGATACCGCCCACAGCTTCTAGCGATGAAGTCGATCGATACGATTCAGAAAATGACGTCGATCGCGTACAAGGCGCGGATGAACGGAGAGCGCATCGCGTTCGTTCCGACGATGGGGGCACTGCACGAGGGCCACCTGACGCTGGTGGATGAGGCGAGGCGCCGGGGCGATCTCGTGATCATGAGCATTTTCGTGAACGCTTTTCAGTTCGGTCCCGGCGAGGATTATGAGCACTACCCGCGCACCCTCGATGACGACGCCCGTCTTGCCAAAGAGCGCGGAGTCGACATCCTGTTTACTCCCTCGCACAACGAGGTGTATGCGACTCCTCCGGTCGTGACGCTCAACCCCGGTGCGCTCGGAAAGGAATGGGAAGGGGCCGCCCGACCGCACCATTTCGAGGGTGTCCTCACCGTGGTCGCAAAGCTGCTTCACGTCGTGCAGCCGAACGTCGCCGTGTTCGGGCAGAAGGACCTGCAGCAGGCCGCGATAGTGCGAGCGATGGTCCGGGACCTCAACTTTCCAGTGGAGATTGCGCAGTGTCCCATCGTGCGTGAACCCGATGGGCTCGCCATGTCGAGTCGAAACCGCTACCTCTCGCCGAAAGAGCGGGAGATCGCGCTGTTGCTGTCGAAGGCGCTGTTTGCCCTCCGCGCCGCATACGCAAAAGGCGAACGGCGTGCGAGCGCGCTGGAAGCCATCGGCTGGCGGATGCTCGAGCGCGTCCCAGGGCTGACTCCGCGGTATCTGGCGGTCGTGAACGCCGTGAATTTCCAGCGCGTAAACCTGGTTAGTCCTGGGGATGCCGCGATCGGCGCGATCAAAGCCGGCGTCACCAGACTGATAGACAACATTCTGTTCTGATGGTGCGGCTCCTCGAGTCCGGCCTTCCCGTCTGGGCGCAGGTGGGTGAAAAACGGATTGCGCACATAGAGCGTGTATCCTCGCTCCTCCGCGCCTGGGGTGCGGCGATGCGCCTCCCACCGAACGAGGCCAACGCCTGGATCGACGTCGGGATGTGGCACGATGCGCTGCGGGATGCCCCGGAGGCCGAGCTGCGCGACATCACGGCGGACTACACGTCACCCCTCGGCCTCCTTCACGGACCGGCCGTGGCAATCAGGCTGGAGAAAGATGGCGAGCGAAGACAAACCGTCCTCGACGCGATCCGTTATCACACAGTCGGGTGGGCCCACTGGGACAACACCGGGCGAGCGCTGTACATGGCCGATTATCTCGAGCCGGGGAGAAAGTTCCTCGCCGAGGATCGCGGGTTTCTCGCCAGTCAGGTCCCGCACAGCTTCGACG
>DASTTD010000113.1:0-6489 GCA_035760325.1 Gemmatimonadaceae bacterium | reverse complement strand
CCCGCGTCCATTGTCGGCGGGTAGTCATCCCACTTCTCCCGTGCTCGATTCGTTGATCCGCGGGACTCTCGCCGCGCGCGGACTCTATGTGTTTCGCTACGCGGTCAACAACAGAAGGCTGAAGCACCTTATCGGCATTTCAGATTCGACGGAGATCAACGCTCTCGTCCTCGATGTGAAAGACGAGTTCGGCCTGAGCTTCGCGTCGAGCGATCCGCTGCTGCGCAGGAACGGCGGCTCGCAGGCGAACATCAGGAACATGAAGGAGCTCGTCGATACGATCCGCGCGCACGGGATCCTCCCGATCGCGCGCATCGTCGTGTTCAAGGATTCCGTAGCCGCCCGCGTCAATCCTCAGCACGTGATTCGCCAGCCCGATGGCTCGCCGTGGCGCGACAAGCAGGGACTGAGCTGGGTGAATCCCTACGCCAACGAGATCTGGGAGTACAACCTGCGCATCGGCGACGAGGCCATTCGGATGGGGTTTGGTGAGATCCAGTTCGATTACATCCGCTTTCCCGAGCCGTACAGGAGCCTTCCTCGTCAGGTTTTCCCGGGCCAGAACGGGCGCAGCAAGCCGCAGGTGCTGGCCGAGTTTCTGAGCATGGCTCGGGCGCGATACGCAAAGGCGGGGATCCGCACGACGGCCGATGTCTTCGGGCTCGTCACTACGGTGAATGGAGCGCTGGAGATCGGGCAGGCGTGGGAGCCACTCGCCAAGGCAGTCGATGTGATGCTGCCGATGGTCTACCCTTCGCATTACCCACGCGGCGCTTTCAACATCGAGCGCCCTAACGCGCAGCCGTACGACATCATCCACCTCGCCATCTCACGCGCGAGGGAGCGCGACGAGAAGCTCGGCATTACCGGAGAGCACGTGCGGCCGTGGCTGCAGGCGTTCAGCATCGGCGCGCCGAAGTACGGGCCACGCGAGCTCGAGGAGCAGAAGCGCGCGGTTTATGACGCCGGCTACGACGGATGGGTCATGTGGGAGCCCGGCTCGCGCTACGATGTATTCCTCCCCGGTCTCGAAAAGACCTTCGTCTCGAGGAAGAAGGTGCCACCTGTCCCCCGGGTGAGGCGAGGCGAGTAGACCGGGCTCGCTATATTAGCGCGCATGACGACCACCGTCTCCATCGCCGGCATGACGTGCGCTCACTGCGTGAAGGCGGTGTTCACCTCTCTCGGGGGAGTGCCGGGCATTGCACGGGCCGACGTTTCGATCGGCAAAGCGGTAATCGAGCACGATGGCACCGTCACGGCTGAAGCGATACGTGAGGCGGTGGCCGTAGCCGGCTACGAAGTCACTGGCGCGACAGACGACAGGCGAACCCTTCCCATAGCGCCGTGAAAACGCCGGCCCACGACAAGGAGTTTCACCCCGACGCGGGACGGCCGCTCGCGGCACTACTGGCTCCCGACATTCTGGAGCTGCTCGAGGAAAATCCTCAGGGCCTCGCCGCGGAAACCGAGGAAATGCATGCCGCGGACCTCGCGAACATCGCCGAGGCTCTCCCGCGTGAATACGTAGCGCAGTTCATCTCGGCACTGCCCGTCGAAAGAGCCGCCGACGTTCTCGAGTACCTCGAGGATGATCTGCGCACGGAGCTGCTCGAGACGATGACCGCGCGCCAGGCCGCCGAGCTCGTGACGGAGATGACTCCGGACGACCGCGCGGATGCGCTGGAGGACCTCGAGGACGAGAGCGCCGACGAGATCCTGCTCGAGATTCCCGCGGCGGAGAGAGCCGAGACCGAGAGGCTGCTCGCGTACGAGGCCGATACCGCCGGCGGCCTGATGACCACGGAGTTCGTATCGGTGTCCGAGGATACGCCGGTGGAGGAAGCGCTCGCCGCGGTGCGGCGGATCGCGCGGTCGGAGCGGCGCGAAGCGATGAACGCGATCTACACGACGGACGCCGCCGGCCGGGTGCGCGGCGTCATGTCGCTGCGAGAGCTGCTCGCCGCTCCAGAAGGCGCGCGTGTATCGGATATCGCGTGGGAGGAAGTCGTCACCGTCGCGGTGGACGCAGACCGTGAGCAGGTGGCGCGACTGACGGCGGAGTACGATCTCGTCGCGGTGCCGGTAGTCGACGATGAAGGCGTGATCCAGGGAGTAGTGACGGTCGACGACGTCATCGATGCTCTGCTGGAGGAGCACACGGAAGACGTCCAGCGGTTCGGCGGCATGCAGGCGCTCGAGGAGCCGTACTCTCAGATCGGATTCGGCACCGCGATCAGGAAGCGGGCTCCGTGGCTCGCCGCGCTTCTCGTCGGCGAGATGCTCACCACGTTCCCGATGCAGTACTTCGAGGAGGAGCTGCAGAAGGCGATCGTCCTCGGACTCTTCATTCCGCTGATCATCAGCTCGGGAGGCAACTCCGGCTCGCAGGCGACGTCGCTGATCATTCGCTCGCTGGCCCTCGAGGAGATCCGGCTCAGGGACTGGTGGAGGATATTCCGGCGCGAGATTCTGTTCGGCGTCGCGCTCGGCGTCATACTCGGAGTGCTGGGAATGATGCGCGTGATGGTGTGGCAGGGGCTGGGAATCGCGGGCGGTTACGGTGAGCACTACATGTTGATCGCCCTCACCGTCGGCATCGCGCTGCTCGGCGTCGTGACCTTCGGCTCCCTCGCGGGGGCGATGCTGCCGTTCATCATGAAGCGGATCGGGTTCGATCCCGCCAGCGCGAGCGCTCCCTTCGTCGCGACGCTGGTGGATGTCACGGGGCTTACCCTCTACTTCTACGTTGCCCTGATTCTTCTTCGCGGCACTCTGCTCTAGCCGCTCTTCGCCTTCGCGGGCCGGCGCGCGCGCCGACGAATTGAGTCCGCAGCCGTTGGACGTAGGAATACGTCGAGCCGTTTTCCAAAAATCGAGGCGGAAAACAGAATTACCCCTCACAAACAAATGGCGCAATTAAGCCTCTTGCGCCCAGAGTTAGGGCATCCTAACTTATAATTGTGTCGGTACATACTCCGGGGTTCTAAGCATGCGAATTTCACTGGCTTTTCTCTGTTTCGGCGTCTCCCTCCCGCTCGTCGCGCAGCCGCCGTCCTCGGCGCCCTCCACGCCGCCGCCCCCGATCGAGGACAACAGCTTCCTCGTGGAAGAGGCCTACAATCAGGAGCGCGGGATCGTCCAGCATGTCAGCACCTTTGCCCGCTCGGCGGGCAGCTCGGCGTGGGTCTACGAGTTCGCGCAGGAATGGCCCCTCGCCGGTCAGAAGCATCAGCTGAGCTACACGGTTCCAGTAGCGCATAACGATGATCCTCTCTTCACGGGCACTGGTATCGGGGACGTCGCCCTCACCTACCGGTACCAGATTGGCGGCGGTGAGAACGCCGCGTTCGCGCTTGCTCCCAGCCTGTCACTGGCGCTCCCCACTGGAGACAGCCGGCGCGGCCTCGGCGCCGGTGGAACCGGGTTCGAAGTCAAGCTTCCGTTCAGCGCCGAGCTTTCCCGCCGCTTCGTAGCACATTCAAACGCCGGGATCACCTACACGCCGCGGGCGCGGGACACTTTCGGGAATTCCGCCGCCGTCAGTGGCTACGCTCTCGGGCAGAGTGTCATCTGGCTCGCGCATCCGAACCTGAACCTCATGCTCGAGAGCATCTGGGGCGTCACGCAGGAGATAACCGGTCCGCGTCAGACTGCACGGAGCACTGAATTTCTCATCTCGCCTGGATTCCGCACGGCGATCAACCTCCGGTCCGGACTGCAGATCGTCCCTGGTCTCGCATTTCCCATCGGCATCGGCCCCAGCCGCGGAGAACGAAGCGTCTTCGCTTACCTGAGCTTCGAGCATCCTTTCGCGAGGCAATCGCCGTGAGCGCCGACCGTGGGGTATCGCGCCGCACGTTTCTGCGGGCGGGAATAGGGGGCGCTGGAGTCATCGGCGCCGCGGGGCTCTCGTTGCCTGACAGCCTGTACTCCGCCGATCCTGACTCTGCCAGGGCACAAACGCCGGCGGGGCACGCGATGCATGGCGAAGGCATGCATCCAATGCCCGCGGTCGTCGGCGAGGTAAACCACGAAGCAAACGGGTTCAACCCGACGAAGGTGCTGACGGACTTTGATCCAGGCATCGTCAGCACCCTGTCGAACGGCCAGACGCTGCACGAGTACACGCTCGATGTCGAGAACAAGACGATCGAGGTCGTGCCGGGCGTGCAGTTCGCCGCGTGGACCTACAACGGGCGGATCCCCGGCCCGACCATCCGCGTCCGCGAGGGCGATCGTGTGCGCATCAGACTGGTGAACAAGGGGGATCACCCGCACAGCATCCACTTCCACGGGGTTCACCCCGGCCTGATCGACGGTGTATTCGACGCGCGCTCGGGAGTCGTCGCGCCCGGCAAGCAGCACATTTACGAGTTCGACGCCGAGCCGTTCGGGTTTCACCTCTATCATTGCCACACCGCGCCGCTGGCGAAGCACATCTCCAAGGGATTGTACGGGGCATTCATCATCGATCCGAAGGCCGGCCGCCCGCGTGTAGACCACGAGCTGGTGATGGTGATGAGCGGCTACGACATCGACTTCGATGGGGCGAACGATTTTTATCAGGTGAACGGGATTCCCTTTCACTACGACAAGCACCCGATCCAGCTCAGAGTCGGGGAGACGGTGCGGATTTACCTCGTCAACACGCTCGAATTCGACCAGAGCAACTCGTTCCACCTGCACGCCAATTTCTTCCAGTACTATCCGACCGGCACCAGCCTGACTCCGGCGGAGTTCACGGATACGGTCGCCCAGATGCAGGGTCAGCGCGGAATTCTGGAGTTCAGCTTCAAGCATCCCGGCCGTTACATGTTCCACGCACACAAGACCGAGTTCGCCGAGCTGGGATGGACGGGGATCTTCGTGGTGGAAGGCTGACATGACTCCTTCAGCAGCCCAGCACCGCGTACCCACCCCACCCGCGACGGATAAACGGCCGGAGCCGGAATTTGCTCCGCCCGGCGGGAGGACGCCCGGACTTCGCATGGTCATCGCGTTCCTGGTGCCGCTCATACTTCTCGCCGCGGTCATCGTGTTGTTCGTGCGAACCGACGGCGCCGGGCTGAACGTAGCGCCCGCGGCTCCGATCGAGACCGTCCAGTTCGGCCGCACGATTCTGCGCGACGGCGAGATCGAGCTCCACCTGCGCAACACGAGCCCTGAAGCGATCACGATCGCGCAGGTCAACATCAATGATGCGATCTGGCCCTACACGATCTCGCCGTCGCCCCGGATTCCGCGGCTGGGGAGTGCGGTACTGACGCTCGGATACCCGTGGGTACATGGCGAGGCGTACGAGATCGCGCTGCTTTCGGGCAACTCGATTGCGTTCGCCACGTCGATTCCCGTTGCCGCCGTCACGAACCGCGTATCGTCCGGTACCTTGCTCAGCTTCACTCTGATCGGGCTCTATGTTGGAGTCATTCCGGTCATTCTCGGAATGCTGTGGCTGCCAGCGATCAGACGGATCAGCGCGGGCGTGATGCTCTTCCTCATGGCTGCAACCGTTGGATTGCTGCTCTTCCTGGGCATTGACGCCACCACTGAAGCGCTGGAGCTCACCGGTGAGTTGAGTGATGCGTTCCAGGGGGTCGCCATTGTAGGGATTGGCATCGTCGGTACCTGGCTGCTGCTCGACGCGGTTGGGCGGCAGCAGCGTGTGACCGAACGAAGCGAGGCCGGCGCGCGCATGTCTCTCGCCACTGTCATCGCGATCGGGATCGGCCTCCACAACCTCGGCGAAGGTCTGGCGATCGGGGCCGCCTACGCCATCGGTGCGGCGGCGCTCGGAACGTTTCTCGTCATCGGCTTCATCATCCAGAACATCACCGAAGGACTCGGCATCATCATGCCGATCGCCAAGGACTCTCCGCCGCTGCGCCGCCTGGCGATACTCGGGTTGATCGGCGGGGTGCCGGCGATCATCGGCGCCTGGATTGGAGGTCTCGTCCATTCACCGCCGCTCTCGATTCTTTTTCTTTCGATCGGGGCGGGAGCTGTGTTCCAGGTCGCCTACGAGATCGGGCGAAAGCTGGTGTGGGGAGATGCCGCCCTCCGAAAGCGCCCGCTCTTTGCGTTCGGCGGCGTACTCACCGGGATGATGGTTCTGTACGTCACGGGGTTGGCGATCAAGTAGCCATCTACGCCCGGTGTGTGTTTGCGGCTCCACTGGTCCAACTGGCCCCGAGAGCACCTCGGATCGATGCAAGTTCTGAGTCTACAGTTGATCAGTCGGATCAGTCGATCAGTGGTTATCAGTTCTGCCACTCATAACCACTGACTGACTGATCACTCTTTACTGCCTACTCACACTTGCATCGATCCGACGTGCTCCCGGAGCGGGATTAGCCCGAGGAGCTACCGGTTTTGATGTCAGTCCGGAGCCGGAATGAGTCGATAAACTTTCCCGGTATTGCCTGAAGGTCCGAGCACATCCTTTCCGCCGACGTAGACCTCTCCTTTGTCGTCGACGCCGAAGCCAAG
>DASTTD010000112.1:0-3079 GCA_035760325.1 Gemmatimonadaceae bacterium | reverse complement strand
CCACGATACGGAGACGCGGTATCGCGCTGCGCCTCCCTGAACGCGGGGTGCTCGCTGGATGCGTGGTTCAAGACCATGTCGACGAGAACTCGAATGCCGCGGCGATGGGCTTCGGCAACCAGCCGCTTGAAGTCTTCGTTGGTGCCGTACTCGCGATCGACCCTGTAGTAGTCGGTGACGTCATAGCCGTGATAGCTCGGCGATTCCGCAATGGGCATCAGCCAAATGCAGCGCGCGCCAAGATCGCGGCGCGAATCCGGCATTCCGTCGTTGATGTAATCGAGCTTCTGGATGAGGCCGTTCAGATCGCCAACGCCGTCGCCGTCGCTGTCGTAAAAGGAGCGGACGAACACCTCATAGCACACGGCCCCCCGTTTCCAGGCGTGCGCTGTTGTGTCCTTGAGTGGTAAGGCGGCCCTCGTTTGCCCGGCAGGCCGGACGATGACAAAAGATGCGGAGAGAAGCGCGCCTGATAGCGCCGCAGCGAGCGCCCGGTACATGCAGAAAAGGTAAGGCTTGCGACTCGGCGGTGCCCGCGATAGCGTGTTTTACTCCCACAAACCACAGAGCTGCAATGAAGCCAATGTTCCTGACCGAAGTCGAGCAGGCGGCGCCAGGGGGCCCATACGCCGGTCCAATCAACGGAATGAAGGCGGCGGGTATTCCTGTTCCGCAGATCATGCACCTCTTCGCCTTCAAGCCCGATCGCACGAATCATCTTGCCGCGTTTACTCAGGGCGTCATGCGCGGTCCTTCGCCGCTTCCGCCGGGGCTGCGAGAGCTCATCGCCGCGTTCACCTCCCGCCGAAATCATTGCCTCTTCTGAATAGGCTCGCACGCCGCGGTCGCGGCGCGTTTGCTGGGGGATCGGGAGATGGTGAACGCGGTGCTCGAGGATTTTCGCACCGCTCCCATCAGCGACAAGGAGAAGGCGTTGTTCGCATTCATCGAGCGGATGAACCGGGAGTCGTTCACGCTTCAGAAGGAGGACCTCCAGGAAGTGATCGACGCCGGCTGGACGCAGGAGGCGGTGTACGACGCCATCACGGTCTGCGCGCTCTTCAACTTCTACAACATGTGGATCGATGCCACCGGAGTCTGCGACATGCCGGCGGAAGCGTACGCAATGTCCGGGGAGAGGCTGGCTACGGCGGGGTACGCGCCGCAGAGTTAACAGGTTCCTGGCGCCGCCTATAGGGGATGCAAGTTTCGAGTGGACAGTCATGAGTTTGGGAGTCATCAGTGGTTTTCAGTGAAAAAAACTCAAACCACTGACATACTGATAACTCAGGACTGGCCACTCGAAACTTGCATCCCCTTCACGTGGCCGAGTGGCTACTCTTAGTCACTCGGGCTTTGACTGCAGTACTAGCTGTATCTGACTTTCGCGACCGCCAACGCTCCATTGAGAGCGACCATCGCCGCATTGGTGAGGATCACCGGCCAGTCGGTGGTCATCACTCCGTATACGATCCACAGTGAACTTGCCGTCGTAAGAAGCGTGAACATGCCGAGGGAAAGGTCTCGCGTCTGACGGGTGCGCCAGGAGCGGATCACCTGCGGGAGAAAGGAGCTGACCGTGAGGAGTCCGGCGAAAAAACCGAGGTAGCGGATCATGCCGCCCCCATGATGGCGGAGCCATCGCGGATGGTGAGCCAATCCGTCCGCACGCGGTCCCACTCCTGGATCAGCAGGCCCTGCTCCTCGAACACCAGCCGGATCTGGCTGGGATCGTAACCGCCGATCTCCTCCAGCACCGGAATCAGCACACTCAGCGCGTCGTCGCTGATGACCGTACGCCGCGCGATCTGCGCGATGTGGCGCGCCTCTGATGCGGCGATAGTGAGACCATCCCCGCGGTTGACGTGCAGCATTACGTGAATATCGGAGCTTCCGTCACCGACGTAGACCACCCGATCCGTCGGCACGCCGAGGCGTAGGCGGAGATAATCGACCGCGGCCACTTTTCCGTATCCCGCCGGGACCTGCTCGATCGACTCGATCTCACCGGTATCTTCGCTGAAGCCGAAGTGGGCGCCGATGATGTGATCGGGCGGCACGATTCCATCGAGCGCCGAGTTCACGACGAGCCATGGCGCAGCTGAAACGACGTAGAAGTCGAAGCGAAATCCGTCGATGCCATCCTTCAGGAAGTCGGCGAGCAGCGCAATGTTCCGCTTGAGGCGGATGCGCTTGCCAACCTCGATCAGGTCAGACTGCCGGACACCGCGGAACTCGGGATCGTGTCTGAGGAGGTAGGTGAGCTCAGCCCCCGCCTGCACCAGATTCAGGCGCGCCAGCGCCTTCACCTTTTCGTGAAATCCGGAGATGCCGACCATTTCGCTCAGGGTAACCCCCGAGTCGTTGAAGCTCAGCGTCTGGTCGAAGTCGCTCACCAACAGGTAATGCTTCCTCATCGATCCTCCATTTGGCGACTCACGCACGCGACGATCTGTCGCGCGCGACGGCCGCGGTGTCGTATAAGACAACGCCCCCGCATCC
Organism: Gemmatimonadaceae bacterium; assembly: GCA_035760325.1. Classification (GTDB taxonomy): domain Bacteria; phylum Gemmatimonadota; class Gemmatimonadetes; order Gemmatimonadales; family Gemmatimonadaceae; genus UBA4720. The sequence goes on along the minus strand of DASTTD010000112.1, from coordinate 577 downwards.
AGTAGGGCGCGGGGGCGAGTGTTGACTATAACAGGATACACTTTAACCTCGTCGCCTCCGCGCGCTACGCGTCGAGCATCCGCCATTGGGGCGAATCCCGGACTTTGCGTTCATCGGGAGATGTGAGGAGAAGTTCATTGTGCTTTGATTGTTTCGCGCCGACCAGCGCGCGAATGTTTCCTCCCTGAACCTACCCGGCGAGAGAGGGTGTGTCAACTTCGGCGGGTCACGGTCGTGTCACAAGCGCATACCTACGAGCGAGTTAGCTTCGCCGCTCAGTTGTGTCATTGGCGGAAGCATCACGCAAAATCCCGGCTATTGATTCGCCGTCCGGTATTTGACTGGAGGCGGCAGGGTACTGGGTCCGAACTGAGTGGATCCAGGTAACGAGTGGCAGTCCTGAGTTCGTAGTCGTCAGTGGTTTTCAGTCGAGCCTGCACTGCTAACCACTCACTACTCCGAACTCCCCACTGCTTACTCATGACTTGCATCCCCTGTACCTGCCCTCGTGACCAAGGCTGCCCACTTGTGCCCCCGTGGACCCACCACCATATACCAGATAACCCTAGCCACGAGG
>DASTTD010000111.1:0-5473 GCA_035760325.1 Gemmatimonadaceae bacterium | reverse complement strand
GTCGAACGATCCGGTGAGGCCCACCGCCGGAGAGGTCGAGATATCCAGCGACGCGAGCCCGGGCTTGTCGATCGCGCGGAAGTTCGAAGCCGTGGCGTTGAGGGAGAACGACGGATTGTCGTACTGCTCGAAGCTCACCGTACCCTTGAGCGAGAGCGCCCCGCGACGCTCAGCCATGGTTTCCGCGGAAAGCCGCCTGATATGCACCGTGTCGCCCGACAGCGCGATATCCGCCCTGATGTGCTCGAAGCGCGTACCCAGATTGGACATTGTCGCCGAGCCGTCGCCAAGAGCGATCTGCCCGAACAGCTGCGGCTGCTTGACGCTGCCACGGAAGTCGACCTGGGCGACGATCGCTCCGCTCGCATCGACGAGGCCCGGAACGAAGGTGCGGAAGAGGCGCAGGTCAACGCTGTCGGCGCGAACGTGACCGCGAATCGAATCGTTGGACAGGCGGACGTTCTGAACGAGCAGCCGCGCTCGACTGGAGTGCTGGAGCAGCAGTGAGTCGAGTACGAGCGAGCCCGGCGCGAAAGCAACGCGCGTCGGCGACTGAAGGCGATATCGGTTGGCGGAATCGACCGCGAGGGACGCCGTGTCGATCGTGAGGATCGTCGTGTCCCTGATCCGCACCAGATTGCCCGCGAGGTCGGTACGCACGCCCCGCTCGCTCAGCATCGAGCCGCTGAAGGTGCCGGAAGTCGTCGAAGCGAGCGCCACCGAAGCTCTCACGCTGTTGAACGAGACCGCTCCCAGACCGATGGTATCCGCCGCGAAAAGGATGCTCCCGTTTGCCTGCTTCGTGATGTCGGAGAGGAGAAGCGTTCCGCGAACGCTCCTCACCGAGCGCGCGCCGAGCCGGACGTCGGCGACGCGGGCGACGGCGTTGAGCGAGAGATGATCGAGCGTACCGCTGAGCTCGCCCTCCAGCTCACCTCTGCCGCGAAGCGAATCCAGCAGGGTCGACTTCGCGAGCCCCGGAAAAAGCGACCGCGTCCGGGATAGCGACTCCATCACCGCCCGGAAGCGGAGCGAGCCAGTGTGCGACCCCGTCAGCGCGAAAGTCCCCGATGCCTGCGCCTGGGCGCCCGCCGCTCTCAGGAAGAGAGTGTCGACGGTTGCGATGCCGTTCCCGAAGCGGAAGCGTGCGGTCGAAGGCTCGACGGCGAATCCGGCGACCGTAGACTGCTCGATCGCGGCAACGGCGCTGCCGACGAGCGTCGCCAGTGACGAGCCCTTCAAATCGACGTCGTAGGTTCCGGTAACACGCGTCTGCGGCACATCCGGATCGGCGGTGAGCGTGCGCAGGTCGAGGGCCGTGGTCACCGCGCGCCCGCGAGCGCCGTACTCGAGCGGATCCGCGTCGACCAGCCCGTTGTACGCGAAGCTTCCAGCCGGACCGGTGAGCGTAGTGGTAACGAGAAGATTCGGCGCTGTTCCTTTCACGCGCACGGGTCCGGCGTACTCTCCGCGCAGGGGCAGCAGCGGGTACGAATTTGCCAGCGCGGTGAATGAGAGCGGCTGCGCGGTAAGGGTGAGATCGTAGCCCAGGTAGTCATCACCCCAGGTCACTCTGCCGTCGCCGGTGACGTGCGAGACCGGCTGTCCTCCATCGTGATGATAGAGGTCGGCGTTCCGAAACCGTACATCGAGCCAGGATGAATCGAGGGTCGCCGTACCCTTCACGATTCCCTTGATCCGTGGGAAGAGCGGATTCAGGAACCGCAGCGTGCGGAGATCGAGCTGGTCTACATCGACGTCGAAGCCCCGAAACGCGGTAAACGCGGGATAAAGAATGTCGAGCTCGCCGCTGGCCGTTGCCCGGGTGATCGCGCCGGGAACGTTCGCGTCGGCGAAAGTGAATGACGATTGCTCGACGCGAAAACGATTGAGGTAGCCGCCGGACGCCTTGACGTTGCCCGTGATCTTCCCCTGCCAGTTGTAGGGAAAGTCCCTGCCGTTGAACGTGCGCAACAGATCGAAATCGAGCGGCGCCGCCTGGAGTTCTACGTCCTTGACGGCCAGCACCGGACCGCCGGTACTGAAAGTCATTCGTCCCAGCACGCGCGACGCCGTCGTGCGGACATCCATCTTCGTCAGGATATAGTCGATGAAGTGCGGGTTGCGCTGGCTGCGGATGTCGAGATCCATCTTTCCGCCGCCAGTCGTAGGCAGAGTCGGATAAACCCACGCCACGTCCTTCAGCGAAACAGAGTCTCCAACGAAATGAAGGTTGTAGCGCACGGGCAGATCACTGCCCCACACGACCTTTCCTTTCGCGCTGCCCGTCGAGCCGGGAAGATCCCAGTGATCCGAGTCGACCCAGATGGAATCGCCGATGTTCATGGCGGTGCCGGAGACGTTACGGAACTGGAATGGTGGGTCCGACTCGGTGAAGCTCGCCTTCCGGATGCGGGCGAAGCGCCCCGCGCTGTCCGGGTCGGAGATGCGTGCGTAGCCGAGGCTGGCATCGCCTTTGGTCCAGCGCCACGTGCGCGCGAATCCTTCCTTCGTGCGCCTGATCTCGAGATCCTTTCGCGACAGCTCGTACGCGATGGCGCTGTCGCGCCGGGCGCCGCGAAGCTCCGGCGCGGGATGCCACGGCATCGTGAGAATGACCGTCGCGTCGTGAATGTCAGACGAGTCGATCACGATGTATTGCCCGAAGCCGCCCTGGCTGCGGGGATCGTCCCTGCCCTCAGGGAAGATCCGCCGGAAGTTCCACTGGCCGCCCTCGTGCTGTCTCAGATGAACGACAGGCCGCTGAGCGTCGAGGTACGTGAGGAGAATGCGGCGGTCGAAGATGTCCCGCGCGTCATACTGCAGACGGATCGGGCCGGAGGCGACGAAGAGGGAATCCTCGTCGTCGCGAATCTCCAGCGAATCGATGATGACGCCGTTGAAGAATCCACCGTGGATGCGGCCAATGAAAACCTTGCCCTTTACCTTGCCGGCGAGCATCGACGCGACCATCTGCCGGACGCGCTCCTGCCCGAAGCCAGTGTGCGTCACGCCGACGAAGCTGAGTCCGGCGATGACGAGCAGACCCAGCAGAATGACGGCGCTCGCGATCGCGATGCGGAGGCGGCGAGACATCCCTAGAACGCCTGACCGATCGCGAAGCTGAAGGTCAGCCGGCTGCGGAAGCTGTTGTCAGCGGCTGGGTTGAAAGTCGAGGGACACGGACCGGCGGCCTGGGTGATCGTCCTTGTCCCATCAGCGTCAATCGTAACCTGCGAGGCCAGAGTGTTGCCGGGGGTTACACAGACAAGTTGGCCGCCTTCCCGAAAAGAGGCTTCGTAGTAGAGCGGTCCGGCTGGTCTGGCGTAAGGATTGTAGCCGACGGCGGCACGCACCGGACCAACCGGTGAGAACGCGGTAAGCTGGATCCCCGGCGTGACCTTCAGCTTGCGCTCGCCGAGACTGCCGCGATTCCACACCTCTCCGGCGTCGGTGAAAACGGTCCACTGCAGAAGCTCCCGCAACACCGGGCTACGCAGCCGAAGCTCCAGATTGCCGACGACGAGAGCGTTGCCGCCAACCGGAACGATCCGGCGGGTCCTACCCTCCGTCGTATCACTCAGTGTGGTGACCGGGACGGTGGGGGATGGCGGAACCTCGACGAATCCGTTGGGGAGGGCAATGTAGATCGCGGAGCCCAACTCATTCTGCGCGAACCCACGCACTGTCGTCGGACCGCCCGCGTAGAGACGCTCCTGTGGCGGCACGAATCCCGTCGCCGAGCCGAATGTGCGGCCAAACACCGTTCCGCCACGCAGGCGGAAGGCGAGCACGTTGCCTCCACCGACGCTGATGTACCGTGCCGCATCGCCGACCAGCTTGTTGAACCGGAGGTTCTCGTTCGAGAAAATTGCCGGTGACGAATGACGGGCCTCCAGCCGGATTACCGACCCTCGGGTCGGGGACAGCAGGCTGTTGGAGTGATCGCGCGTCACCGAAAGGCTAAGCACGGCCAAACGTTGAGTCTGCTGGATCTGCACGCGCTCCGCCTCCTGGCAGAGATTGAAGACCGCGCAAAACAACGCCGGCTGCGCTTCAGTCCTGCCGAGGTCGAGCGAATACGCCAGGTTGACGGGAGTCCTCGATAAACCGCGCCATGCGAGCGATGCCACGCCTCCGATTGCGGTCGTTCTCAGGTAAGCGTTGTACTCGGACACCCGCTGGCTGTAAACCGTGATGGTCGGAACCGTGCGGAGACCGAAAAAAACGGGTTGCCGAATGGTGGCGCCGAGGTAGTAGTTGAGGCGGTCGCTGAACACATCTCTTGTCGCGGCCGGACACAGCGTTTCCGCCCCGTCGAGAGGCCGGCCGATACCGATCTTCGAAACCCGTGCGTTCACATGCAGTCGGCGCGCGCCACGCCCGAAGTTGTAGTCGATGAATTCACCGGTCGCGCGAAAGCAATCCAGCGTCCCATAGCCTACACCCACCCGCGCGGCGCGCATCGCGGCTTCAGCCAGGAGCACGTTGAGCGTCGTTAGTGAATCATCCGGACTTTCCGTCGAGTCGGATGCTATCGACACGTGCTGGTACGCCTCGGTCTGATACAGCGCCCGCTGCGCATCGAGGACCTCGCTCTCGCGAAACAGCCGCCCCGAATCGAGGCCCATGATGCGGCGCACGACCCTGGTCGGTATCTGCTGATCCTTGCCCTCGAGGGGCTTCACTTCGATTCTGATTGCTCCAATCCTCGTTCTCGGTCCCGGCGTGACCGTGAGCGTATCCCACGCCAGCAGCAGGCTGTCGCTCACGGTGAAGCTGTTTACGGCATCCGCGCGCGGATACCCATTGTTGTGCAGGCGCTCCCGAATCGAGTCGGCGGCTGCGTCCAGAGAGACACGGTCGAACCTCCCGCCCTCCCGGACCGGCAGATTGCGGACGATGCGCTCTCTTTCGGGTACCGACTCCAGTCCGCGCACCACGAACGACCGTGTGATGATTGGCGGGCCTTCATTGATCCTGAACCTGAGCTCAACGGCTCGCGGGGAGAGCGCTTTCACTACTGTATCGACCGTCACCCTGGGATACCCCCGGCGGCGGTAAAAGATTACCAGCCGGGCGCGGTCGTTCGGCAGCTCGACCCTGTCCAGACAATGTTTGACAGTGAAGGGAAGGTGGAGGTAACGGCGTGCCCAGGCCGAGGGGGTGTTTATGATGGCCCGGGCGAGCTCCGCGTCCGAAAAAGCGGTGTTTCCCTCGAACTCCAGCCGGAGTACCTCGAGGTCGCCCCGGTCACAGTTTATGTCCTGACCCCGGGCCGTGGCTGCTCCAATCAGAGTTCCGAAAAACGCGAGTGCGGCAGCTGACCCGAGCCGAACTCGGCGCTTCGGGCTCACCCTTTCAGCGCGCGGCTGGCTGGCGGCTGGCCGGGCGGCAGCTCCCGGGCCCAGTGCGTTTGCGTTTCCGGCTCACTTCGGTCGCCGAGCATCCGTTTGGGCGGATCGGTCGGCGC